>CALZHX010000351.1 GCA_945787435.1 uncultured Woeseiaceae bacterium | reverse complement strand
GTTGCTGACCCGGAGATTCCGGTTTTGGCGTTCACGGTCCTTTGCATCGTTCGTAATGTGATAATCCAGGAGGACGTCGTCGTCGAGCTGACCCCTACCTATTCGGGTTGCCCGGCAACCGAAGTCATCGAGCAAAGTGTTCTCGATGCACTGCAGCGGCACGGCGTCGAGAGTGTAACCATCAAACGCGTATTGTCACCCCCGTGGACGACTGACTGGATCACTGCCGAGGGCAGGGACAAGCTCCGGGAGTATGGCATTGCGCCGCCTGAGAACGGTGGCAGCAAACGGGAGTTGTTACACGGCAATCGCAACATCGCGTGCCCGCGCTGCGCATCTACAAATACGTCGGTCATAAGCGAGTTCGGCTCCACGGCATGCAAGGCGTCGTACAAATGCGACGACTGTCTCGAACCGTTCGAGTATTTCAAGTGCATCTGAGATGAGAGAGTTCCACCCATTAACGATCGAGCGCATCGAGGCCGAGACTAAAGACTCGGTGCGCATTGCGCTCGGTGTGCCGACGGAATTCGCAAGCGACTACGGATTCCTGGCGGGCCAGCACCTGCCGTTCCAGATTACCGTCGACGGCAGGAAACTGCGACGAACCTACAGTATCTGTTCGGCGCAGGGCGAGTTGCCGCTCGAGATTGGCGTGCGAGTGCAGCCCGGTGGGCAGTTCTCGGAATTTGCCGCCAATGACCTGGCGGTGGGCGACACGATCGAGGCGATGTCGCCAAGCGGCCAGTTTCATGTTGAGCTCGACGCTGCAAACGTAAAAGACTATGTAGGATTTGCGGCCGGCAGTGGTATCACTCCTATTCTGTCGATGATCAAGTCGATCCTGACCCAGGAACCGAACAGCCGCTTCATACTTTTTTACGGCAACCGCAAGCAGTCGACCACGATGTTCATCGAGGACTTGTACGCGCTCAAGAACCTGTATCCCGAACGCCTGCAACTCAACTTCGTATTCAGCCAGGAAGAGCAGGAGTTCGAAACGATGGTCGGGCGCCTCAACGGCGACAAGGTGCGGGAGCTTTACACTCATTTTGGCGCCGGACTGCGGGCATCGGATTGTTTTGTCTGCGGACCCGACTCGATGATCCAGGACGTGACCGAGGCCCTGATCGACCTTGGTATGGACGAGGCGCATGTGCACTCGGAGCGCTTTGGTGTACCTCGCAAGGACGCCAAACCCAAAGCTGCAGAACAGGGCGTGGCGGATCACACAACAGATCGTGCGACTGTGACCGTCATCATGGATGGTCACAAGAAAGAGTTCGACATGCACCGCGACGATGCCAATATCGTCGATGCGGCAGCGGACAATGGCATCGAGTTGCCGTATTCCTGCAAGGGCGGCGTGTGCGCAACCTGCCGCTGCCATGTTCGCGAAGGCGAAGTCACGATGGCTACAAATTACGGTCTCGAGCCCTGGGAAGTTGAAAAGGGTTTTGTCCTGGCCTGCCAGTCGCGACCGCTATCAGACACGATCGTCCTGGATTACGATAAGATCTGATTTCTGATTGCGACGGAGCTCAATCGAGTGAAGATTGTGCCGGCTACACGTTTCCTGATTTTGATTCTCGGCGTTCTCGCTGCCCTCGACAGTGGGGCGCAAGTGGTCGAGGAACGCGACACACCCGCTGTTCCTGAACCCGCGTCGCTGGCGGCCAACTGGTGGACCTACTTCGAAGGCACGCGCGAAGAAGTCGAGCCGCGAGTGGAGGTTTTTCTGGATACGGCGAACGCGCAGGCCGCTGATCTCGCGCCGCAAAATCAGGAAATCGCGGCATCGGTTCTGGGTGCGGTACGAAACAACCTGTCTGCTTATCTCAACCTGATGGACGAGTCCGAACCGGCGGTGCTTGAGCTGCCACCCAAAGCCGTCAGTTATTCAATCGAGGACTTGCTGCAACTGGCTGCAACCGCGCGTGATGCAAGCGCCGCTGCTGTCGAGGAACAACTCGAGGTCAGTCGGGAAGAGCGCGTACTCGATGGTGCAAGTCGGCGCCGCGACGCCGTGTTCAAGGAATATGTCGTTGCGGATCCCGGGGACGATCGCTGGCTGGCCGCACTCAGGCTTGTGCAGGCGCGATCGGCGCAAGCCGTCTCAGAGAGGCGTCTCGAACTGTTGCAAGAGCGATACGAGCGCGGTGTCGCGTTTGCCGACGACACAGCCGCTGGCGTGGCGTACGCGACCGAGCGTCTCGAGGTATCAAGCGATGAAAGTGCGCTTGGAGACCTTGCCGAGCGTGTGGACGCGAGTTCTGCGGCAGTGGAAACAGCACAGGAGAGTGTGCGTTCCGCCCAACTCGCGGCCAGTGGCCTCGATGTGGAAACCGCCCAGGGTCGTTCGCAGCAGCGTCTCGAGCAACAACGATTGCGTGACGCAGAAGTTGGACTCGCATTGGCCAAAGTCGCACTGGCCCAGGCCGAGGCGGAACGCTGGTGGACCGAACTTGCCCTTCAGGGCGCCGATTCGGGTGAGCTGCGTGACAAGGCGTTGGGCTGGTCCGAGCTCGTGCGCAATGTCGTACAACAGGCACCGGACCTCGAGCGCGAAACCGAAGATGAGCTTCTTGCAGCGCAGGGTGCCGATCGCGACAGCCTGGACCGGGCCTCACTGCGGTTGCTGGATCAGCGAGTGGGTACAGCACAGGAAACACTTGCCGATGCAGGCCGCCTGAAGGCAGCGGTTGCTGATCTCGAACTGTTGATGGTCATTGTTGATAATGCGACGGCCGAGTACGAGGGTGCGCTCAGGTCATGGCTGGGCAGCATCAGCCGTGGCATGAAGGGCGCGTACAATCGTGTCGCGGGTCTCGGGGACGTAACGCTTTTTCCGATCGGAGAAACTCCGGTAACCGGTGGCGATATTCTGCGTGTCATCGTCATCTTGCTCTTTGCGATGTTGTTGTCGCGCGGCATTCGGCACGCGATCAAGCGCGTCGGTTCTGATGAGTTGAGCGGTACCCAGGCTTCGCTGTACACGGTCGGCCGACTGACGCACTACGCAATCATCATATTGGCAACGTTCATCGCCCTGTCATCGATCGGACTCGATTTTGGCAGCCTGGCGCTTGTTGCGGGTGCGCTGAGTGTCGGCATCGGTTTCGGCTTGCAGTCGATCGTCAATAACTTCGTGTCGGGGCTGATCATTCTGTTCGAACATTCACTGCGTGTTGGTGACTACATCGAACTCGATACCGGGCTAACCGGCACAGTGAAAGCGATCAACGTTCGCAGCACGCTGATCAATACCAACGACAACATCGATATCGTTGTGCCGAATTCCGAGTTTGTGAGTACGCGGCTGACGAACTGGACGCTCGGTGAACGGATCCTGCGTGTGCGCATTCCGTTCGGCGTTGCGTACGGCAGCGACAAGGAGCTTGTGCGCCAGGCCGCGCTCGAGGCAGCAGAGGAAGTGCCGTTCACGCTGGCCAACAGGAAGGGCAGGGAAGCAGATGTCTGGCTCGTCGAATACGGCGATAACAGCCTCAACTTCCTCTTGCTGGTCTGGGTGAATCGCCAGGGCGCGCGCCGGCCCACCCGCACGAGATCAGCGTATCTATGGGCGCTCGAGACCAAACTGGCCGAACACGGTATCGAGATTCCGTTCCCGCAGCGCGACCTGCATTTACGTTCAGGTTGGCCGGACGCCGAATAGTTTTTCGTGTACGACCAGCACAAACGCGAAATACAAAGCGAGTCCAACGACAACAACGATTGTGTCGTTCATCCTGGACTCCTTCGCGCCGGCGATCGGGCGAGCCGGGCGATTCTTCAGTGAAATACGATCCATCACGGCCCAGACCAGGAATGATCCAAACAGCAAGACGTCAGCGACAGTGCCGTTGACCAGTAAATGTGCGAACGCCCAGATCTTGACGGCCACAAGCTGTGGGTGCTTAAGCGCGGTCTTGATCCGGCCCGGGAAATACGGCGCTATGAAGAACGCGAATACAGGTAGCATCAGCAGCGCTGCCACATGGCGCAGCCAAGCTGGCGACACGTAGAGATAGGTAGGGGCCTGTCGGAGGTCGGCATAGCCGCGCACCATCAGCACTATGCCGATCAGGGACGCGATTGCGTAAACGCCTTTCCACATGTTTTCGCTTTTCGCGACGATGCGATCACGAAGCGGCAATGCAACGATCGCCGCCGAGTGCATGCCGAAAAACAGCACTATTCCGATGAGTAATTGCAGCATTTCGATGACCCCCTGTTGATTGCGTGGGTGAGATTCTACAATTGTGAGCATCTCGATGCGGCACTGTTTGGCGCATATTCGAAAGCCCAGATGTTAACCAACCGGTAGAATCGTGGAAGCGAAAATGCGCACGACCGCGCGACCCCCAAACCAGCCACCCGAGCGCTGGAGAGCCAATGACCACAACAACAACAAATACTGCCCTCGAATCAACGGGACGGCCGAATTCGTTCGGCTACGACGAGCTAATCGAATGCGCGCACGGCAATATGTTCGGCCCTGCCAATGGCCGCTTGCCGCTGCCAAATATGCTCATGCTGGACCGCATACCGCATATTTCGCAGGAAGGCGGCAAATATGGTAAAGGTGAGATCAAGGCAGAACTCGATATCAATCCGGACCTGTGGTTCTTCAAGTGCCATTTCGAGGGTGATCCGGTCATGCCCGGATGCCTCGGCCTCGACGCCATGTGGCAGTTAGTCGGGTTCTACCTCGTCTGGCGGGACCTGCCAGGCAGGGGCCGTGCACTGGGTTCAGGCAAGGTCAAGTTCACCGGCCAGG
>CALZHX010000350.1 GCA_945787435.1 uncultured Woeseiaceae bacterium | reverse complement strand
TGATCTTTGATACACAGCGCATTGGCAAGATCCCCGACCCGGATCACATGGATGAGGCCATTCGCTTTCTTGATGGCGGCTGAGTAGGTAAAAGCCCTCACTTGAAATAAGCACTATTAGGTCGATGCTTCTCCTAACGGGTGTGTACAGCCCGTGGCCGTACAGATCGGGAGAAAACACGATGACCTCAACGAAACTGCTCACCATCGGCCTCATCACGTTGTGTACCGGGCTTCTCGGTTGCGAACGCCAGGTGAGCTACACAGAAGACATTCAGCCGATGCTGTTCGCGTCCTGCTTACAGTGTCACGACAAGAATTCGGAAGGCTATGAAACCAGCGGCTTCAGCCTCGACAGCTACGATACCGTCATGCAGGGAACCAAGTTCGGCAAGGTCGTGGTCGCGGGCAGCAGCGAATCGAGCACGCTGTACCTCGTCGTCGCACACAAGACGGCTCCTGAAATTCACATGCCACCACATCATGAGGATGCGCTCGCCGAAGGCCGCGGGATTTCATGGACCGACGAGCAAATCGAGACGCTAAAACTCTGGATCGATCAGGGCGCGCTCGACAACTAGGATTCGTAACCTGGCAACGTATTGCCAGGTGTCAACTTCTTGAACTGTGTCAGGTTCGTGTGCGCGGCGCCATGCTAGTCTCCGCGCATGTTCCTGCCGATCAAAGCCGATTTCAAACTGCCGCACTGGCCCGTGCTGACTGTGCTGGTCTGCCTGATTTGTACGGCCGTCTTTTTAAAGCAGGAAAGCGATTGGCGAGCGTTCAGCCTGTCGGTCGAACGCTACTGTGCCAAGCCGCAAAGCCACCTGACGCAGATGATCATGACGCGCGTTGCGGCCCGCGAAGACGCCGACTTTTGTGGCGAGGTGATGTACCGCCTCAGTCAATCGGAAACCGAGACTGAGGACATCGCCGAAATCGCAGGCTCGCTAAAGCCCCTGTCAGGATTCAACACCGAGGACTCTCGGGAATACGTAACGCAGATGTTGACTGATGAGCTGCGTTACTTCCGTTCAATCGTAAAAGACGACCCCGGCAATAACTACTCCTACGACACGGCCTCATGGAGTGTCTGGCACATGATCGCCTCGAGCTTTGCCCACGGCGACTGGGGCCATATCATTTTTAACCTTATTTTCTTTTTCGCCTTCGCAACGACGGTTGAGGCGATTATCGGGCCGGTCGCGTTCGTGCTATTCATCCTCATTAGTTCGCTGGTCATCGGTGTGACCGACTCCATCGTGTCGGAACTCATCGACAACCACCACCGCACGCTCGGTCTATCCGGCGTTGTCATGGGTGTGATGGGCTTGTTCGCGTACCTGCTGCCGCGCGGCAAAATCCGTTGCTACTACTGGTTCGTTGTCGTGTTCGGCTCCGTCGCAGTCCCAGGCTGGATTCTCGCCGGCTGGTATATCGGCGGCGACATATACCAGTTGTTCGCATCGGATAACCACGGCGCGATCAACGTGCTCGCCCATGTCGCAGGCGGCGTCAGTGGCTTCCTGTACGGGTTTTTCTTCCTGAAGGGCGCACGCATGCTCGCGGCATCGCTGCAGAGGGACATGGACAAGTTATCCATGTCCACTTCTGCCTCTTAGCCGCACCGCTCCTCACAAGTTTTACGATGCGCGTCTTGCCTTGCCCTTGCGACGTACGTCGTGGGAACTTTTCTTACGCGGATTCGAGCGTCGGGAATTTGAACGCTGCGAACGGCCTTTGTTGATCGGCTCTGCTTTTATCCGGGGATCAGGATCGAACCCGGGAATGATCTCTTTGTCGATATCGCGTTTGAGCAACTTCTCGATGTCGCGCAGCAACTTCTGCTCATCAACACACACCAGCGAAACGGCGTGGCCATCCAGGCCGGCACGCGCTGTGCGCCCGATACGATGCACATAGTCTTCAGGCACGTGCGGCAACTCATAGTTGACAACATGCGGCAGCTTATCGATATCCAGTCCGCGCGCGGCGAGATCCGTGGCAACAAGCACCCGGACATTGTTTGCCTTGAAGTCTGAAAGTGCGCGCGTACGAGCACCCTGTGACTTGTTGCCGTGGATAGCGGCCGACTTGATGCCGTCAGTATTGAGTTGCTCGGCCAGGCGGTTAGCGCCATGCTTGGTACGCGTAAACACGAGCACCTGGCGCCAGTCGCCCTTACCGATCAGTTGTGACAGGAGTTCGCGTTTGCGAGCCTTGTCAACCGGATGAACAAGCTGGCTGACTTTCTCGACAGTCGAGTTACGCGGCGCAACTTCGATTTCGACGGGGTCCTGCAAAAGGCTCGATGCCAGGCCACGTATCTCTTTCGAGAACGTCGCTGAGAACAGCAGGTTCTGACGTTCTCGTGGTATCAGCTTGATGACCTTGCGGATATCGCGAATAAAGCCCATATCGAGCATGCGATCTGCTTCGTCAAGAACCAGTATCTCAATCGCAGACAGGTCTATTGTTTTCTGCTGCACGTGGTCGAGCAAGCGGCCTGGAGTTGCGACGACGATGTCGACGCCCTCTCTCAGTCGAGAAATCTGCGGCCTGATGCTCACGCCGCCGTAGATCTGCATCGACTTAACAGGCAGGTTGGCCCCGTACAGTCCGACGCTTTCGTTTACCTGTGCTGCGAGTTCACGCGTGGGCACGAGGATCAACGCGCGTATGCGACGTTTGCCTTTGTTAAAGGGACTTAAGCGCTGCAACAATGGCAGCGTGAAGCCCGCAGTCTTGCCTGTACCCGTTTGGGCACTGGCCAGGATGTCGCGGCCTTCGAGAATATGGGGGATTGCGTCGCGCTGGATCGGGGTTGCTTCTGTGTAACCCTGTTTTTCGACCGCACGCAGCAGTTCGGCCGACAGGCCGAGTTGATTAAATAACATTTGGTGGTACTCCGAATACGTCTGACCCGCAGCAAGATGGTTCCATGCACGGTTCGGCCCAGACTGGAATTCTATTAGTGACTCCGGGGACGCGGAATGCGCCGCGGAGATATTGGCACAGACCGATGTGTGCCAGGACGGGCGCACTGTAACAGGTTATTTCGAAAAAGAAAGGGCTATTTGTCTCGAATTCTCATAGTGGCAGGTACACAACCGTGTTGGTCAGCAATATCATGATGAACACGAGGCAGGTCACCATCGGGCCAAGGTAGATCCTGCCCGTCATCCTGAAGAAGTAGCGATTGAAGTAAGGCAGTACGAACATCATTGGTAC
>CALZHX010000349.1 GCA_945787435.1 uncultured Woeseiaceae bacterium | reverse complement strand
GTATGGAACCATGAGGCCCTTGCTGAAATTTGTCCATCATCGCTAAATACGCTGCGACTTAACCTGGTCAAAACAGCCGATGGGAAGTGGCACCATCTGCGGCCGTTCATCAAGTTCGGCCGCTCAGGTTCACATATCGATAACACGCTCGCCGGAGGGGTATTCGCAGGCGTCGACGATCACGGGCGTATGGGGACTGCCTACACAAACTCACACGAGTCTTTCGACTGCCACCCGGACACCGGGGCGACAATAGGATGGGACGTTGGAGTCACACCCACAGGTCCGATAATCATAGAGGCAAACCCGGCCTGGCACTCGAAAAACTACCAGGACGTACTTGGCCCTTTTCTGTCGCCTGAAGCTGCTGCAGGCCTGATATCGAGAAGATGGTGGACACCCTGGGACAAGACACACATGTACCCGGACTATTTGAATGATGCGGATGGCGGATGGTGGCAAAGATATCTTGCGAGACGACGCAAGCGTTTGCTGGCGTTAGCGTCTGAAAACTTGCAAGAGTCGTCGCGCGATTGAACGAAGACGCGATTCGCGACGGGTATTTCCCGGGTGCGCGAGCGGTACGTCTTCCGGACCCGGATAATACAATCCTGAGCGCCCTTGCGCTCCGTCGATAGTGCGAACACGTGTTGTCATACCGAGGAGTTGTTGTCGTACAGGACTACATTTCCTGCGAAGGTGTTCGACTTTCATCGGATCAACTGCCGCCATCCAGCGGAACGCGTACTGAACAAAAATGACCCGGCGTTTGCTGCCCGAATAATTAGCACTGCGAATTGAATGGATCAGTCTTCGATCGAACAGGACGGCCGTTCCGGCTTTGCACATCATAGGAAACGCTGAATCAGGCAGTTCCTGCGCGCTCGGGGTGCGCTCGCCAGTCTTGTGGCTGTCGCGAATAAAGTAAGTCTGGCCTGAACCTTCTTGCATCAGGTCTGTTAGGTAAAAGCCGATTTTTATTGATAGCAACGGCGGTGGCCATGGCAGGTCCTTGTGAATTGCACCGCCGTCCCTGTGCCAGCCGTAGCCATTGTCGAATTCACTGACATCCTTCGAATCCGTCGCCGGATTTGCATTGAGATGTGAGTGATTCACCCAGATGTTGGTACCAAGAAGCTCTGTAATTACAGGCAGCACCGTTGGCAGATCGAGAAGCTCGAGAAACGCATCGTGTTTCCCGAAGATGTCGGCAACGTTGTGTATCTTGCCCGGATCACGAGCGGTCAGTTCATCGATGGCCGAGCTCAGACTGGCAACCTGTTGCCCGGTAAGGGCGTCAGGAATTGTTATGTAGCCTGTCTCCTCGAAGACATCCCTGGCTGATTGGATGATATCGACTGGATCGTTCAATACGGAGCCTTCCCATGGCTAATTATATTTGCGACTGGCAGTAGTTCTCCAGGCCAACTTTGCTGATCAGGTCGAGCTGGGTTTCCAGCCAGTCGACGTGTTCCTCTTCTGATGTCAGTATCGCGTCAAAGAGATCCCGACTAACGTAGTCTTTGTGGGACTCACAATAAGCGATACCTGCCCGCAAGTCCGGAATTGCGTCCAGTTCCAGGTCGAGATCGCATTGCAGCATCTCTGGCACGTTCTCACCAATACGCAGTTTGCCGAGGTCCTGGAGATTGGGAAGTCCCTCGAGAAACAGTATGCGCTCGATAAGAGCATCAGCATGCTTCATCTCGTCGACGGATTCTCCGTGCTCGTAGTCGCCGAGTTTCGACAGGCCCCAGTCCTTGTAAATTTTCGAGTGCAGGAAGTACTGGTTGATCGCAGTGAGTTCGTTCTTGAGTACCTTGTTCAGGTGCTCGATGACAGTGGCATCGCCCTTCATTTTGGGGGTCCCTTCAGGAGATTGAATTTTGTGATTGTTGGAGAGAGGGGATTATACAGAAGAGGCGCGTTGTCTGGTTCGCTCTGTGCTGCTTTCGGGGCGAGAATGCTCCCGCAGGATGTCGACCGCCGTCTCACGGCATTTACCGCAATTCGAGGCCACGCCAAGGTCTTTTTGCAACTCCCACAAACTCGTGACGCCGGACTCGGCCGCCTGGCGTATTTGTTTGTCGGTGATCGCGTTGCAAATACAGACGTACATACGTTTCAATGGCTTATGATCAGTACAGACATTGGGCCCCAAATGAGAATGATTGTCAATAGCATTAAGTATAAACCGAGATATGCGTCATGAAAGACCTCTTCGACGTATCAGGGAAGGTGGCGCTGGTCACCGGCGGCTCACGCGGAATCGGCGAGATGATTGCCGAGGGCTTTGTTGCCAATGACGTGAAAACGTATATCTCGGCGCGTAAAGCGGAGGCCTGCGATGCGACGGCTGCCCACTTGTCGAAAACAGGTGAGTGTATTTCGATTCCGGCGGATCTTGCGACGGCGGAGGGTATTGCCGCACTTGTCGACGAGCTAAAAGGCCGCGAAGACAAGCTCGACATACTGATCAATAACGCGGGAGCAGTATGGGGCGAACCGATCGAGACGTTTCCCGAAAGTGCGTGGGACAAGGTCATGACCATCAACGTCAAGTCGCCGTTCTTTCTTACGCAGGCGCTGCTGCCGCTGCTCGAAAACGCCGCCAGCGCCGACGACCCGGCAAGAGTCATCATGGTCGGCTCCATCGACGGCATCAATGTGAACAATATGCCGACTTTCGCCTACGGGCCGAGCAAAGCAGCTGTGCATCATCTCGCGCGCACACTGGCAGCGCATCTCGCGCCAAGAAACATCACGGCGAACGCGATAGCCCCTGGCCTGTTTCCAAGCCACATGACTGCCGCAACAATCGAAAAACACGGAGACCGAATCGCGCAAGGAACACCACTCAAACGTCACGGCCGGCCCGAAGACATGGCGGGCGTTGCGATTTACCTGGCGTCAAAAGCAGCCAGTTTCGTAACAGGTGTTGTGATACCGGTTGATGGAGGCATTACGGGCGCCAAGCCCACGTTGTAATGGCATGACCGAGCGGCTTGATTGCGTCATCGCCGGTGCCGGTGTCGTCGGCCTCGCCATCGCGCGGTCGTTGGCAATATCCGGACGCGAAGTCCTTGTGCTTGAGTCCGAGCCACAAATCGGAATGCACTCGAGTAGTCGCAACTCCGAGGTGATCCACGCCGGCCTCTACTATCCCGAGGATTCGCTCAAAGCACGCCTGTGTGTGGCGGGAAAAGAGATGCTGTATCGCTATTGCGAGGCACATCAGGTCGGCTACCAGCGAATCGGTAAGCTGATTGTCGCGGGTGAGCAAGCGGATATCAGCAAACTCGAGGCAATCGAGCGACAGGCGCGACTGAACGGTGTTGATGATGTCCGCTATCTCGACGCTACAAAGATCAGGGAACTCGAACCGGATGTCGTTGGTGATCGTGCGCTGTGGTCGCCATCGACCGGCATCATTGATTCGCATCAACTCATGATGGCCCTGCAAGCGGAAATCGAGACGGCCGGTGGCATGGTCGTGCTGAACAGCAAAGTGACCAATCTGTGCCTGGAAGATGGCGAGCTACGGTTTGATGCCGGTGGTGAGACATTCAGATGTGGAACATTCGTGAACGCGGCGGGATTGTGGGCAATTAGCTTGCTGTCGCGGCTGAAGCCGCTCCTGCAGACAAGTCTCCCGCAGCTGTACCTCGCCAAGGGCTGCTACTACGCCTACCAGGGGAAGTCGCCGTTCCGGCATCTTGTGTACCCGCTGCCGTTTGATGGCGGACTGGGCATTCATGCGACGAACGATCTCTCCGGCGCAGTGCGATTCGGTCCCGATGTGGATTGGGTTGATGAGATTGACTACGACTTTGATGGCAGCCGCAAAGCAGACTTCGTCACAGCCATCAAATCCTATTATCCGGGGCTCGATGAAGCCAGACTCATGCCGGCTTACACGGGCATTCGTGCCAGGCTGGCAGGACCTGGTGCGCCGTTTACGGATTTCGAAATTCAGTTCGAAGCGAATCACGGTGTGCCAGGTCTGGTTAACCTATTTGGTATCGATTCCCCAGGTCTGAGTGCGTGCCTGGCCATTGGGGACT
>CALZHX010000348.1 GCA_945787435.1 uncultured Woeseiaceae bacterium | reverse complement strand
TCATTTTTACCGGATCGCTCGGCGATCAACCTGTCTTGCAGTTGCGCATTTCGAGTAGTCGCGACTTGTCCAACAGTTACGACATGCTCGACCGGCTGTTGAAGCGCCGCCTGGAACGTATCGAAGGCGTGTCGCGCGTCGAATTGCAGGGTGTAGACCGGCGCGAGATACGCATCCTTCTGAAACCTGATCGCCTGGCTCAATATGGCGTGGACATCGGAACCCTGCGCGACCTGCTGCAGAGCAGCAACTTCGCTGTCAGTGCCGGTCAGATTACGGCCGGGAACCAGCGTCTTAACGTGCGGCCACGCGGTGAATTCGATTCGGTAGAGCAAATACGCGACCTCGCGATCAATGAGAGCGGGTTGCGACTACGAGATGTCGCCGATGTCGAACTACGCACGCCGGATCGAAACTACGGCAGGCACCTCGATCAGGACTATGCAATTGGCGTCGCGATAAGCAAATCAACTGGCTCGAACCTGGTAGACGTGACGGACCGCGTCATCGCCGAGGTCGAAAAAATTAGCGAGCTGCCGCAGATGCAGGGGATTAACATCTTCTCACTCGACAACCAGGGTGACAGCGTCAAAGACTCGCTGTCCGATCTACTGGGCGCCGGACTGATCGGCGGCCTGCTTGCGATCGCCGTACTCTATTTCTTTTTGCGGCAGGTTTCTACGACATTGATCGTCACGGCATCGGTGCCGTTTTCAATATTGATCACCCTGGGCGCACTGTACTTCTTCGGACTGACACTGAATATTCTGTCGATGATGGGACTGATGCTGGCGGTTGGAATGCTGGTCGACAATGCCGTCGTAATAACCGAGAGCATTTTCAAAGAACGCGCTGAAAGCGACTTAAGTCCGCGTGAATCAACACTCAAAGGCGTGCGCGAGGTCGGGCTCGCCGTCATCGCGGGCACAACCACGACGATCATTGTATTTGCACCCATTATCTTCGGTACCAAAGCCGACATCATGGTGTTTCTGACCCATGTCGCCGTAACCATAATCGTTGCACTGCTGGCCTCGTTGTTGATTGCTCAGACGCTGGTGCCGATGCTGGCTGAGCGCGTCGCTGTGCCGCCGCGGCCCAAGCCGAGCGGATTAATGTCACGGCTGACGGGCCGCTACGAGCGCGCGTTGTCCTGGATTGTCGATCGTCCATGGTGGACGGCCCTTGGCATATTCCTGACCTGCGTAATTGGCGTGATGCCACTTGTGCTTGATCTCGTCAAATTCGATGCATTCCCACAGGATGTCGGGCGGCGACTGTTCATGCCTTATCATGTCGAAGGACAGCACTCCCTGGAGCGAATGGAAGAAACAGTCGACACGATCGAAGACTACCTGTACGCGCGCAAACAGGAATTCAATATCCGCAGCGTCTACAGCTATTACGATCTCGAGCGCGCGGAATCGACCATCCTTCTGACCGACGAGGAAGATGCGACGTTGTCTACGAAAGAGATCATCGAGCGTATAGAGGCAGATCTGCCAGTACTCGCAATCGGCAAGCCCAGTTTCCAGTTTGACCAGCAGGGCGGCGGTGAAGGATTCAGCGTCCAGATTTCAGGCGATTCGACGACGGTCCTGAATGAACTGGGTGACGACATTGCACGGGCATTGTCTTCAATTGACGGCCTGAAGGACGTTCGCAGCGACTCCGAGAGCGGCGACAAGGAAGTGCGGATCATCATTGACCGGGATCGAGCTGCGGCTGCCGGTCTTACAGCGGCAACTATTTCACAGAATGTCAGTATAGCCCTGCGCGGCGAGAACCTGCGTGAGTTTCGGGGTGAGTCTGGCGAGGTCGCGGTGCGCATGGCGTTCCGTGATGACGAAAAACAAACCATTGAACAGCTTTCGAGCCTGCCGCTCTATAAACCGGATGGTGAGCGCATTACGCTCGGCAGCGTCACGAACCTGCACGTTGGACAGGCCCCTGACACGATCCGCCGCACAGACAGGCAAACCTCTGTCGTACTCTCGGGTAATCTCGACGAGGAAATGAGCCTTGAGGAAATTGAGCCAACAATTGAAGAGATGATGTCCCAGATCGAACTGCCGCCTGGCTATAGCTGGAAGTTCGGTCGAGGTTTCGAGCGCCAGGACGAGACCCAGCAGATGATGGCGACGAACATCGCGCTCGGCATTGCCTGTATCTTCCTAGTTATGGCTGCACTGTTCGAGTCGATGCTATTGCCATTCTCGATCATTCTCGGCTCAATCGCGTTCTCGATATTTGGTGTGTTTCTGTTCTTTGCCGCAACCGGCACAACGTTTTCGTTCATGGCCTCGATCGGCATCATGATCCTGATCGGCGTCGTTGTTAATAATGGCATCGTTCTCGTCGATCACATTAACAACCTGCGACAACGAGGCTTTCCGCGAGACAAGGCGATTGTCGATGCCGGTCGGGACCGGCTTCGCCCGATCCTGATGACCGTAGCTACGACGATCGTCGGCCTGGCACCGCTGGCGGTCGGCACGAC
>CALZHX010000347.1 GCA_945787435.1 uncultured Woeseiaceae bacterium | reverse complement strand
ATTCCTGCCGTGTCATTTTGTAGTAGTCGGTAAAAACATCGCCTTCGTCGACGCCAACCAGCTGCGCGTATTTGCGCAAATGCCCCTTCGCAAAAACGGGCGCACCCAGCAATTCAAAGTCATTACGTTCCAGCGCACGCACCTTGGGCTCATCGAGATGCAACTCTTTGGCAACCTCGAGTACGCTGATCTGCTGCTCGCGACGCGCTTCGGCAAGTCGCTCGCCACAACGCGGGCCTTGCGACTCCGCCTCAGGCTGTTCCTCGACTGGCTTGTCCTGCTCGTCGCTCATACTTACCCCGACTCAAGAATCCTTCGCGCTTCGGCCGACTCGGGAAAATCACGCAATATCTGATTCGAATAATCTGTCATGGCACGGTCGTCGCCGAGTTCATCCTCGATACGCACGCCAAGATACAAGACATCTGCAGTGGGAATGTTGGCGCTCAGGTAGCGCTGCAGAAACGCCCTGGCACCCAGGTAATCCTCGGTCGAGAATTTCAGCACGCTCAGTTGCAGCAGCGCTTCGCCGTAATTGGGCTTGCGTGCCAATGCCTGGCGAAAGTAGTTTTCTGCGATTGCGTGGTCGGGCTTTTGCATCATGCACACGCCCGCATTTGTCATCGTCGTTTCCGAATTATCGTTCTCGGTCACTTTGATGGCACGGTCAAAGTGATCGCGTGCCTCATCGAAGCGCCGGTGGTTGCACAAGAACACGGCGTAGGCGTTTTGCACATTGAAGTCACGCGGTGCTATCTGCACCGCCTTTTCATAGGAGTCCGTCGCAAGTCGCAGGTTCTCGAGCTGTTCATAGGTCAGCGCCAGCGTGTAGTGGGCCACGGCATTCTTTGGATTGAGTTCTATCGACAAGAGCAGCCGGTCACGCGCCAGCTCGAAGTTGCCGTTACGGTAGTACCTTGCGCCGAGCTGATAGTTGAGGTCCGCCGCATCGCCTTTGTCAGCGTCAGGCTGTGGAGTACTGTTTGTTGTCGTCGTCGTTGTTACGCAGCCAGTCAACAAAAGACTGGTCGCCAACACGGCCAACAGATTCTTGCGCTTTCTCATACTGTTGCCATCCTTCTTCGCTTCTCGCTCAATCTGTTTCGTACCCGGTCGCTCACTTTACCAGCCAATTGGCCACATGCTGCATCGATATCCTCGCCCCGCGTCTTGCGCGTCGTAGCGACGAGACCGTGCTGCCTGAGGCGATTCTGGAAACGCATGATCGCGTCGGCCGGTGAACGGGCGAAATCATTGCCAGCAAACGGATTGAAGGGGATCAGGTTCACCTTGGCCGGTTTACCTTCGAGCAGGGCATTCAGTTCATCGGCGTGCCGGACGCTATCATTGATGCCGTCCAGCATCACGTACTCAAAGGTAATAAAGCGATTCGCGCGTTTTTCCGCATAACGCCAGCACGCTTCGAGCAGGGTCTCGATCGGGTGCATCTTGTTGATTGGTACGAGTTCATCACGCAAATCGTTGTTTGGCGCGTGCAGGGAGACAGCCAGGGATACATTGCACTCGTCGCCCAAACGGTCGATATTTGGAACGAGCCCGCTCGTACTGACCGTGACACGGCGCCTCGATATTCCGTACGCCAGATCCGAGATCAGTATCTCTATTGCCGGAACGACGTTGCGGTAATTAGCCAGCGGCTCCCCCATGCCCATGAAGACGACGTTGGTCACTGCAAAGTCTGCATCGTCATTGTCGCGGCGCGGCAGAACTCGATTCGCGTGCCATACCTGGGCAACAATTTCGGCGGCGCTAAGGTTGCGGTTAAAGCCCTGCGCGCCGGTTGCACAAAATGCGCAATCGAGAGCGCAACCAACCTGAGATGAAATGCAAAGGGTTCCGCGGTCTGCCTCGGGAATGAAAACAGCCTCGACCGCCTGGCCGAAGCCGCTTTCGAACAACCACTTGACAGTGCCGTCTGCCGAGTCGTGCTGCGACAGCACTTCAGGTAACCCGATACAGGTCCGTTCCTGAAGTTTATGCCGCAACGACTTCGACAGATCGGTCATATCGTCGAAGTCGGTCACGCCACGCTGGTAAACCCAACGCATCAACTGACGCGCATGGAACGGCTTTTCACCAAGTTCCGTGAACAGCGCCTCAACCGCGCTTTGCGGCATGCCCAGCAGATTTATGGTGTCGATCGACAAATGCGAATCCTATCGAGTCCTGGGACAAACCCCGTCGTCGCCGAAGAAAAATGCGATCTCGACCGCAGCCGTGTCCGGACCATCGGAGCCGTGCACGACGTTCTCTTCGATGCTCGCTGCAAAGTCCGCGCGAATTGTGCCCGGATCTGCGTCTGCAGGATTGGTCGCACCCATGATCTCGCGGTGCTTCAGGATCGCGTCCTCGCCCTGCAAGGCTGTTACGACAACCGGTCCCGACATCATGTAACTGACGAGGTCGCTGTAGAACGGCCGTTCTTTGTGGACGGCGTAGAAGCCCTGAGCCTGATCGAGAGTCAGATGTATCATCCTTGCCGCCACAATCTCCAGTCCGGCCTTCTCGAAACGACTGTAGATCTCGCCAATCAGGTTTTTTTGCACACCATCCGGCTTGATGATGGAGAGCGTTTGCTCAACGGCCATACAGTTTTCCTTTTAAGTAGGGGTCAGAGCCCTGGGGCTCTGACCCCACGGACATTAGACGTAAGTTGCTAATTTTATACGAGTTCGGAGCTAGATGTTAAAGCTTTCGCCACAGCCGCACTCGCCTGTGACGTTCGGGTTTTTGAAGCTGAATGCCTCGTTGAGCCCGTTCTTGACGAAATCGACTTCGGTACCATCGATCAGCTTCAGAGCCTCCGGATCAACAACGATCTTGACGCCGCGATCCTCGAAGACGACATCCTCGCCATCGACAGAATCGGCGTAGTTAATGACGTACGAATACCCCGAGCAGCCTGTCGACCTGACGCCAAGCCTGAGACCCACGCCCTGCCCGCGCTTCTCAAGATAGGCACTCACACGCTGAGCTGCCGATTCCGTTATCGAAATTGCCATAATTCAGTCTTCTTCAGTGTTTCGAAGCCCCGCGAACGATGCTCCCAAGCGATCGAACCGCGTCTTCAAGCACGAGTATACGTCCGCTCTTCTCCGCGGGTACAGAGAGACTTTGCATAAGGCCGGATACCGAGAATTCAAGCAGGTCGCTCGCCGCACTCCCTTCGGACTTCGCGCAAAATGCCTCGGCTGCGGCGATCACATGCGGGCAGCCCCAGGCCTGGAACCGCAGCCCTGTCACGATGCCCTCCTCGACCCTCGCGAACAGGCTGATACGAACACCCTGGTCCTCCACAGCCGCGCACGACGCGTTGTCGAGCACTCCGCCATGCTCGGGTGCCGCAAACAGGGCGCGCACCTCAGCGCTGTAGGGGTCCGAGCTCATGCCGCGCGCGTCGGTGCCAGGCATCGAAGTTTATCGATGCCGTTTCGATACAGTTCGATCGCCACATCGACATCTGCTGCGGTAGTCGGCCGTCCGAAACTGAAGCGGATTGCGCTCTGCGCCAGGGCATCGCTCCGTCCCAATGCGCGCAGCACATACGACGGTTCCTGGCTCTTCGAGTTGCAGGCTGAACCGGTCGCTACGCAAAGCGGCTCAAGAGCGAGCAGCAGGCTTTCTCCCTCTATATCCTCCACGCTGACATTGAGGATGCCGGGGAACGAGTTGGCAATGTCACCATTGACCGTGACACCGGGGACATCCCGGATGCCCGCCCACATTCGATCGCGCAGCGCAGTCAGGTGACCGAGATCATCGTTGATACGAGATTGGGCAATGTCGGCGGCCGCGCCAAAGCCGACGATCTGCTGTGCTGGCAATGTTCCGGGTCGCAGCTTGCGTTGCTGTCCCCCACCAAACAGCAACGGTTCGACGTGAACGCCCTTGCGATCGGCGATGTAGAGCGCCCCGATTCCTTTGGGCCCATACGTCTTATGAGCCGTTACCGACATCAAGTCGACCGGCAGCGCAGCGAGATCGATCGGCAGCTTGCCGCAGGACTGCGCCGCGTCGACATGGAAAAGAGCGTCGTTTTCCCCGCATAGCGCGCCGATCGATTGTATGTCCTGGATAATTCCCGTTTCATTATTGACATGCATGATGGACACAAGCTGCGTGTCCTCGCGCATTGCCGCGCGCAGCGTTTCAATATCCAGAAGACCATTGGCGTCCGAGTCCAGCCATGTCACCTCGAATCCTCGCTTCTCGAGTTCGCTGAACGGATCGGTCACGGCCTTGTGCTCGGTACGCATCGTTATCAGGTGCTGACCACGTTCCCGCCGATAATACGCAGCGCCGAGGATCGCGAGATTGTCCGACTCGGTTGCTCCTGATGTCCAGACCAGCGTGTCCTCGGTTGTATTCAGCAAAGAGGCGAGCTGCCCGGCCGCGTGTGCGATGTACTCCACGCTGCGCCTGCCTGCAGCATGCGTCGATGAAGGATTGGAGTAGTTGCCGTCCGCCGTCATCAATGCCGTCATCGCCTCCACCACCCAGGGGTCTACCGGCGTCGACGCAGCGTAGTCCAGGTAAATCATCTGGCTGCGATCAGTCATTACTGCTGCCCTTGCGTTCAACCGCGGTGAGAATGCCGCGCAGGATATTGACTTCGTTTTGGTCCGGCCGGGCTCGAATGAACAGCCTCCGTAATCGACGCATCAGGTGCCGCGGATTGTCCGGGTTGAGAAACTCGAGGTCCGTAAGAACGTCCTCGAGATGTGTGTAGAAATACTCCATGTCGCCACTTGTCGCCAGCGGCGCATCGGGTTCATAGGTCGACGGACCGCGATCGACGCCTGCGGCGCGCAGCTCGTAGGTCAGCACCTGCACGGCCATGCCGAGATTCAATGAGCTGAATTCGGGATTCGTCGGAATGGTCAGCAAAGCATCGCACAGGTCCAGATGTTCGTTCGTCAACCCGTATTTTTCGGGTCCGAACACGGCGGCCACAGGCCCCGCCTGGCTCTCTTCGAGCAGCTTGCCGGCACATTCGCGCGGTTCCAGGGTCGGCCAGTTGATGGCCCGCGATCTTGCGCTGGCACCGGCTACGTACACGCAATCCT
>CALZHX010000346.1 GCA_945787435.1 uncultured Woeseiaceae bacterium | reverse complement strand
CGTCGAGTTATCCTACCAGTCATTCCGGCGAATCGTAGAGCGCTATCCGGCAAGTCAGTATGCGCCCGATGCCGAACAGCGCATGGTGTTTTTGAAGAACCGCCTGTCAGACTATGAAAATCACGTGGCGGACTATTACCTGCGCCGCGGTGCCTATATTGCAGCGCTTAACCGTGCCAAGAACGCGCTCGAGGAATACAACGGCGCAGCGGGCAACGCAGACTCCCTGAAGATCATGGAACAGGCCTACGAGAAGCTCGGTATGCACGATCTCGCAGGCGATGCGCGACGAGTCCTGGAACTGAACTTCCCGGAAGGGAGCTAGCCCGGGAACTTGTAGCCCGACGTGATCGGGTAACGCCAGTCACGGCCGAACGCGCGGCTGCTGATTCGAATCCCCGGGGGAGCCTGGCGACGCTTGTACTCGTTGCGTTTCACCATTTCAAGAATGCGGACGACGGTGTTCTTGTCAAAACCACGCGCCGTGATCTCTTCGACCGACAGGTCGTCTTCAATAAACGCCTCGAGAATCGGGTCCAGCACATCATAATCAGGCAGTGAATCGGAGTCCTTCTGATCGGCGCGCAATTCCGCCGACGGCGGACGCGTAATGACACGATCCGGAATAATCTCGCTGACGGTATTTCGATAGCGCGCCAGGCGATACACGAGCGACTTGCTGCAGTCTTTGATCGGTGCGAAACCGCCAGCCATGTCGCCATAAAGCGTCGCGTAACCGACGGCCATTTCGCTCTTGTTGCCGGTCGTCAACAACATCCTGCCGGTCTTGTTCGAAATCGCCATCAGCAGCAGTCCACGGCTACGCGCCTGGATATTTTCTTCGGTCACGTCTTCCTCACGACCTTCGAAAATCGATTCAAGTTGTCCGACAGTCGCCTCATAAATAGGCGCAATAGGTATAACGTCGTAACGGATACCCATCGCGGCAGCCTGCCTGGCAGCATCTTCCTGGCTCATCGTCGAGGTATATCGGAACGGCATCATGACCGCACGAACCCTGTCGGCACCGATCGCATCGCAGGCAATGGACAAAACCAGCGCTGAATCAATACCGCCGGACAAACCGATGACCACACCTGGAAAACCGTGTTTCTCGACGTAGTCGCGCGTCCCTGTAACAAGGGCGCGATACACACTCTTCTCCACGCCCAGATGCTCCGCTACGGCCGCCCGGCCCGGGTCGATGCCGGACGCAGTCGCCGTCAAGGTCAGTTCATAAAGACTTTCTTCGAATGACGGCGCGCGAAAACGTACCTCGCCGCCCGCATCCATGGCGACCGTACCGCCATCGAATACCAGTTCGTCCTGGCCGCCCACCATGTTGAGATACAGAACCGGAATGCCCGCTTCGACGACGCGGGCTTGCAGTGTTGCTTCGCGACGCAATTGCGTACCGACTTCAAAGGGCGAGCCATTGATCGCGATGATGCACTCTGCGCCTGCTGTGCGTGCGGCCGCGATGGGGCCAGGCTGCCACACGTCCTCGCAGATCGTCATGCCAAAGCCGACGCCGTTTAGCCGAAATACCCCGGCATCCTTACCTGCCGTGAAGTAGCGTTCCTCGTCGAACACCCGGTAATTCGGCAATAATTGCTTGCGGTAGCCACCCAGGATTTCGCCGTCGGAGAATACGCCGCAGCTGTTGTAGATAAGGTCGTCGACGTATTCGGGAAAGCCGATGAGTATCGCGATTCCGCGCACCGCCCCGCGAATATCGGCAACGGCCTGCTCGGTTCGCTTGCGCAGACCGGCGTGAAACAGCAGGTCCTCCGGTGGATAGCCACAGACACTGAGCTCCGGAAACACGACGAGATCGGCCCGCATTTCATCACGGGCGAGTGTTGCGTACTCAATGAACTTCCCGGTATAGCCCGCGATATCACCAACGGCCAGGTCGATTTGAGCAAGGGCGACTTTGACAGTGCGGTTCATCGTTGCACCACCGGATCAGCTGCCGAGGATCTCCTGCATCTTGCTGCCGAGCTCGGCGGGCGAGCGCACTGTGGCCACACTCGCGGCATCGAGTGCCTTGAACTTATCCGCCGCCGTTCCCTTGCCGCCGGCAACGATCGCGCCAGCATGCCCCATACGCTTGCCAGGGGGCGCCGTAACGCCGGCAATGTAGGCCACCACGGGTTTCGTGACATTTGATTGAATAAATTCGGCTGCAGCTTCTTCATCGGTCCCACCGATCTCGCCGACCATGATAACGCCGTCTGTGTCCGCGTCTGCCTCGAACAGCTCCAGGCAATCGATAAAATCCATTCCGCGCACCGGGTCCCCGCCGATACCAATGCACGTGGTCTGGCCAAGGTCGTTGATCGTCGTCTGGTAGACGGCTTCGTAAGTCAACGTGCCTGAGCGAGATACGACGCCGATGCGGCCGGGCTTGTGTATGAAACCGGGCATGATGCCAATCTTGCACTGCTCGGGCGTAATGATGCCGGGACAGTTTGGCCCGATCAGGCGGCAGTCGTAATCACGCAACGCCGATTTGACCTTCACCATGTCGAGTACCGGAATACCTTCGGTGATGCAGACGACGAGTTTTATACCTGCATCGGCGGCCTCGAGAATCGCATCCGCTGCGAACGGCGGCGGCACCAGAACCATACTGACATCGGCGTCCGTCTCGTCGACGGCGTCACGCATCGTATTGAACACTGGCACGCCCAGGTGTTCCTGACCGCCACGGCCGGGTGTCACGCCGCCAACGACCTGGGTGCCGTACTCGATGCACTGCTCGGTATGAAACGTACCCTGGCTACCTGTAATGCCCTGGCAGATGATTTTGCTGTCTTTGTTGACCAGTATGCTCATGAGCTCACTCTTCAGGCCGCTGCCGCGACCACCTTTTTTGCAGCATCGGTCAGATCTTCCGCCGCGATAATGTCCAGGCCACTGTTCGCCAACAGGTCACGCCCTTTGCCTACGTTGGTGCCTTCCAGGCGCACGACCACCGGCACACTGACACCAACCTCCCTGACCGCACTGATGATGCCCTCGGCAATCAGGTCACAGCGCACGATGCCACCGAATATATTCACGAGAATTGCGGCCACATTGCGGTTCGAGAGGATAAGCTTGAATGCCTCTGCAACACGCTCCTTGGTGGCGCCGCCGCCAACATCGAGGAAATTCGCGGGATCGCCACCGTGCAGCTTGATCAGGTCCATTGTGGCCATCGCGAGCCCGGCGCCGTTAACCATGCAAGCGATGTCCCCGTCCAGCGAGACATAATTGAGATCATGCGCAGCAGCTTCACGCTCCTTCTCATCTTCCTGCGTGACGTCGCGCAGCTCGACGAGCTTCGGCTGACGGTACAGAGCATTGCTGTCGATATTTATCTTGGCGTCCAGCGCAATCACATCACCTGCCTTGGTTACGATCAGCGGATTGACCTCGACGAGGCTGGCATCCGATTCGACGTACAGCTGGTACATGCGCTTGATCAGGTTTCCGAACTGGCGCATTTGCTGCTTGTCGAGATCCAGGCCGAAAGCCAGTTGCCGCGCCTGGTAGTCCTGAAGGCCTGCGTCCGGTGCGATCGAGACCGTGAAAATCTGGTCCGGCGTTTCCGCGGCGACCTGCTCGATATCCATTCCGCCTGCCGCCGATGCAATGAATGCAACCCGGCTTGCCTCACGATCCACAAGCATAGACAGATACAGTTCGCGCTCGATGTCGGAGCCTTCCTCGACGTACACGACACTGACAGGCAAACCCTCGGGCCCGGACTGGTGGGTAACGAGCTGCATGCCCAGCATCTGCTCGGCGTATTGATGCACTTCGTCGCGCGTACGCGCGAGTTTCACACCGCCGGCCTTACCGCGCCCGCCGGCATGCACCTGCGCCTTGACGACCCAGAAGTCGCCCCCGAGTTCTTTCGCAGCGTCGACGGCTGCATTGGGACTTTTTGCCGGAATTCCCTTCGGTACCGGAATGCCGTAGTCGGCGAACAGACGTTTCGACTGATATTCGTGAAGATTCATATGAGGGTTCTTTCATGGCGTGCGGTCGTCCGCACGAAATCCGGCGTATTTTGATCGAAAGCGCTTGATGACGCAAAGCCGAATTGCAACACAATCGATTCGACCTTCGTCTACAATCGGGCCAACCCACTGTACACGTGGCCGGAATTGGGCAGACAACATTGGTAAAACGGGGACCGATCGACATCACCAGCAGGCATTCGCTGCGCCTAAGCCGTGATGCATTGTTGCAACGAGCGGCTGAAGAACCCGATCTGACCTGGCGTGTACTGGGCACGCTCAACGCGTTTCGCGCCCTGATAGCGGTCGCCCTCCTCGCGATTTTCATTGCCAGCGGTGAACCACGTGTCTTTGGCGAACAGTATCCAACGCTGTTCTTGGTCGCTGCTTCTGTATACCTCCTGTCGTCGATCATTTCAGCCGTAGCCATCAGGCAGCGCTGGGCCGGTGCGGAGCTGCAGGCAGCGTCACAATCGTTGCTCGATATCAGCGCGGTGGTCGCATTGATGCACTCCAGCGGCGGCATCGCCAGCGGCCTCGGTGGCCTGCTCATCGTATTCGTCGGTGCTGCCAGCCTCGTACTACCGAGAAAATTCCCGCTGGTACTCGCCGCCATTGCGACACTCGCTATTCTCGGGCAACAGGTGCTGGCGCAGCTCAGCACCGTACCGATGGACGCCAATTACCCGGCGGCTGGCATACTGGGCGCCGTCATTTTCGCCATGGCCGTTGCTACGCGACCGCTGGGCCGGAGGATCCAGGCCAGTGAAGCGCTCGCCCGCCAACGCGGCGTCGACCTGCAAAACCTGTCAGAACTCAACGAGTACATCGTGCAGCATCTGCGCGAGAGCATTATCGTCATTGATAATGACGCCACGATCCGGCTCAGCAACACCTCTGCCACGCGCTTGCTTGGGGCAACAGGACAGATACGAGGTCTGACGCTTAGCAGCATATTCGAGCCTTTGGCCGACTATATTCGCGACTGGCGCGCGGATAGCAAGCTGTCATCTCACCCTGAGTTCACCGTCATTACGTCGGGTGACAGCCTGCGCATAACGGCTCACCTGGCACCACTTGGCAAGGGCGGCGGACGGGATGGACCGGTCCTGGTGTTTCTCGAGGACGCGAGCATGAGGAACGAGCGTGTGCAGCAATCCAAGCTGGCGTCCCTTGGCAGGCTTTCCGCAAGCATTGCGCATGAAATTCGCAATCCGGTTGGCGCGATGAGTCATGCGGCGCAGCTGCTCGGCGAATCGGCAGGCCTTACAGTGGACGACAAACGACTGACCGAGATCATAGAGACGCACTCGAGCCGCGTGAGCCACATCATCGACAATGTGTTGCAGTTATCGCGACGGGAATCGAGTCGGCCCGAGCGATTGCGGCTCGGCCCCTGGCTCGAAGACTTCGCCCAGGAATTTACAGCGACGCTCGAATTACAGGAAGGCGAGCTCCAGGTCGGTAACATGCCCGAGAACTTCGAGGTCAGGATGGACAAGTCCCACCTGCGCCAGGTCCTTTGGAATCTCTGCGACAATGCCGTGAAGTATGCGAGTGAGACAGGCGGCATTCTGGTTGAGCTGCGCGCCGATCACCTGCAGAGCCAGGGCCGGCCGTTCGTCGAAGTCCGGGATCACGGGCTCGGCGTTGATACGGCGACCGCCGACAAGATGTTCGAACCGTTTTATACCGAACGTTCGGGCGGCACCGGTCTCGGCCTGTATATCTCGCGTGAGCTGTGCGAACTGAACCGTGCGACGTTACTGTACCTTGACCGGCCCAGCGGAGGCAGTATCTTCCGTATCGTGTTTGCCGACCCCGACAGATGGGAAAAAGAAGAGAAATGAATCAGCCGCTTGCGCTAGTCATTGATGACGAACCGGATATTTGTGAGCTCCTGACGCTGACGCTTGCACGTATGGACATCCGGACTGAAACCGCAGCGGATGTGGCCGGCGCCAAGTCCTTGCTGGAATCCCGGTCGTTTGATCTCTGCCTGACCGATATGCGGCTGCCTGATGGCGATGGCCTCGATCTTGTCGAATGGATGCAGACCCACTCTGCGAGCGTTCCGGTTGCCGTCATCACTGCACATGGCAACGTCGAGACGGCGGTTCAGGCCCTGAAACTCGGTGCGTTTGATTTCATCTCGAAGCCACTGGATCTCGCCAACCTGCGCAATATCGTCGAGAACGCGCTAAAGCTGGACCAGGGCGGCGAACAAAAGTCGCGATTGCAGGGCGACTCAGAACCGATGCGGGCTTTACGAGACATGGTCGAGAAGGTGGCGCGCTCGCAGGCCCCCGTCCATATCTCAGGAGAATCCGGAACGGGCAAGGAACTCGTGGCTCGCCTGATTCATGACAGCGGCCCGCGTGCTGACGGGCCCTTTGTGCCGGTCAACTGTGGTGCCATACCGGCTGAACTCATGGAGAGCGAGTTCTTCGGTCATCGCAAAGGCAGCTTTACAGGCGCGATCAGCGACAAGGTCGGGCTCATCCAGAGCGCTGACGCCGGCACGCTGTTTCTCGATGAGATTGCTGACTTACCGCTCCCGATGCAGGTCAAACTGCTTCGTGTCATTCAGGAGAAGACCGTGCGCCCCGTCGGCGCGTCGTCCGAGGAAGCCGCAAACGCACGCATTTTGTCCGCGACGCACAAGAGTCTGAGCCAGATGGTGGCCGCCGGCGAATTCCGCGAAGACCTGTATTATCGAATCAACGTCATTGAGTTGCGGGTCCCCGCCCTGCGTGACCGCGGCGACGACATCATCGAACTGGCCGAACACATACTCGGAAGACTCAGCTCCAAGGTCTCGCTGGACGAAAGCGCGCGGCAATGCTTGATGGGCTATGCGTTTCCCGGCAACGTTCGCGAACTGGAAAACCTGCTCGAGCGTGCCGTGACATTGTGTACCACAGGCACCATCTCGGAGGATGACCTGAGCCTTCGGTCGCGTTCAATGGGTTCGACGCGTTCACGTTCACCGGACGACGGTGATAATCCGAAAGATTTTACAGCTACCGATCTCGGCAACCAGGTAGAGGATGTGCAGCGGCAGGCGATCATGGAGGCACTCGAGAAAACACGATTCAACAAGACGGCTGCTGCCAAGTTGTTGGGCCTGTCTTTTCGCCAGCTTCGTTACCGCATCAAGAAACTGGGTATCGAGTAACATAAAAGCGTCGTATCCGGCCGACGGGGGTGACGGTTTTTGTCACGTTGTGACAATTCGTGGCATGTTCTCGACGTCTATACACGTCTTTCCCTCCAGCCCGGCGAACGAGCCGAACCAGTAAAAAACCTTCTACAACAGTTAGTTATGGAGATTCCGCTCAACTTGGCACGCCACTTGCTTTGTATCTCGTACGGGCATTGATGCCGTTTTTGAAAAATACTCATTTTCATGGAGATTAGAGAAATGAAGAAGCAACAAGGTTTTACATTGATCGAACTGATGATCGTAGTTGCGATTATCGGTATTTTGGCTGCTATCGCTATTCCTGCTTACCAGGACTACACGATCCGCGCTCAGGTTTCTGAAGGCCTGAACCTGTCGGGTGGTGCTAAAGCTGCAGTTACGGAATACTTCCAGGATCGTGGCGCCATGCCGGGTAACAATACTGTTGCCGGAATCGCTCAACCGGCGCAGATCCAGGGCAAGTACGTTGCCTCGGTAACCGTCGCTGCTGGCGTAATTCAGGTTGTATACGGCAACTCCGCGCATGCGACCATCGCCGCCGCACAGCTCCTGTTGACGCCGAACACCGCCCAGGCGGGCAGCGTCCAGTGGACTTGCACGACTGGTGCACCTTTGATCGAGAACAAGCACCTGCCGGCAGCATGCCGCACCTAAGATTTCACATGAGCTTTTTGGCTCAGGTATGAAGTCGAAAAGCCCCGGCCAGGCCGGGGCTTTTTTTTTAACGCTAGAGTACTATTCGCAAATGACGAACACGGGACAAGCCAGAATGATCAGCAAAAGTAAGGGGTTTACGCTTATCGAGTTGATGATCGTCGTCGCGATCATAGGCATCCTCGCCTCGATTGCCGTCACGGCTTACCAGACCTACACGGTGCGTGCCCAGGTTGCTGAGGCGCTCAACATGGCTGCGGGTGCAAAAGCCCCCATCGTGGATGCCTACAACATGACCGGCATGCCCGCGGCCGATCGCGCTGCGGCCGGTATGACGCCATTGGCGACGGACACGCAAGGTAGTTTCGTCGGCCAGGTCAACGTGTTCAACGGACGTGTGGACATTACATTCGGCAATAATGCTCATCAGGATATTTTGGGCGATACAATTTCAGCCACACCTTACATATCTGCCGGCGGCACCATCATCTGGCGCTGTGGCGCCGCGCCAATTCCTGCTGGCACGACCCCACTGACCGGAGGCGGCCTTACATCCGCCCACCTGCCACCGACTATCGACACGCGCTACCTCCCGTCCAGCTGCCGGAACTAGCTTCGAAACCGGCGAAATAACCCGCTCTGGGCGCCGAATTGAGTGTTTGACTTAATCAAATTCTCTAACTGTGAACAACCGCACAAAATCCAGTTGATCCGGGGACTTGGATCAGTAAGACTGTGATGCTCTATGAAACGCTAGGACAGCGCTGACGGCATGGCAGTAACGGCATCACAAACGAATCTTGCAGGTTTGCCCAGGCGGCTCGTGCAGGATGGATTGATCTCTGAGGAGAAGCTTCTCGAGGCGACGGACGCCGCCAGGAAACAGAAGCTGCCGCTCGTGCCCTTTCTTGTCAACGAAGAACTCGCAGACGCACGCGCGATCGCTGTTGCCGCATCCCACGAATTCGGTGTGCCACTACTCGACCTCGACGCCGTAGATGTCGATATTGACGTTGTACGCGCCGTCGACCAGAAACTGATCAACAAGCACCGTGTATTGCCGCTGGTGCTACGTGGCCAACGCCTGTTTCTGGGTATTTCCGATCCCACCAACCTGGCGGCGATCGATGACATTAAGTTTCAGACAAGTTTGCGTATCGATCCGGTTGTCGTTGATCAGGACAAGCTAGAAGAACGAATCGTAAAGGCCATTGAGGCTGTCGATACTTCGATGTCCGGAATGGACGACGACGACTTCGATCTCGAGAATCTGGACGTTACTGGCGAAGATGACACTGACGAAGAGGTTCACCGCGATGACATCGAAGACGCGCCTGTTGTCCGCTTCGTCAACAAGATTCTGCTCGATGCGATCAAGCGCGGCGCATCAGATGTCCACTTCGAACCCTACGAAAAGTATTTCCGGGTAAGAACGCGTCTCGACGGCGTTCTGTCCGAAGTCGCACAACCGCCGGTCGTGCTCGCCACCAAGGTTTGTGCCCGCTTGAAGGTCATGTCGCGCATGGATATCGCCGAGCGTCGTGTCCCGCAGGACGGTCGTATCAAGATGCGTCTGTCGAAGAACAGGGCAATCGACTTTCGTGTCAATACCTGCCCAACGTTGTTCGGCGAGAAGATCGTACTGCGTATTCTCGACCCGTCCAGCGCCAAGCTAGGCATCGAGATGCTGGGTAATGAACAACAGCAACGATTGCTGTATGAGAAACACCTGGCGAAGCCCTACGGCATGATCCTCGTCACCGGTCCGACGGGCTCCGGTAAAACCGTTTCGCTCTACACGGGCCTCAACATACTCAATACCGAGGACCGCAACATATCAACGGCTGAAGATCCGGCTGAAATCAACTTGCCGGGCATCAATCAGGTCAACGTCAATCCAAAGGTCGGGCTGACGTTTGCATCATCACTAAAGGCATTCCTGCGGCAGGATCCCGACGTGATAATGGTAGGTGAGATCCGAGACCTCGAGACGGCTGAGATCGCGATCAAGGCCGCACAGACCGGTCACCTTGTTTTGTCGACACTGCATACCAACGATGCGCCTCGTACGCTGACCCGGCTCATTGACATGGGCGTGAAGCCCTATGCCATCGCGACCTCGGTCAGCCTGATCATCGCGCAACGCCTGGCCAGAAAACTTTGCGATAACTGCAAAGAAACCCAGGACATACCGCGCGAGGCGCTCGAGAAAGAAGGTTTCGAAGCGGAGGATCTCGACGGAGGTCTGACAATATTCGGCCCGAAAGGCTGCAAAAGCTGCAATGACGGTTACAAGGGACGTGTTGGCATTTTCCAGGTCATGGAAGTCTCCGAAGCCATGGGCAGAATCATAATGGAAGGCGGTAACGCCATGCAGATCGCCGATCAGGCGGCTACCGAGGGGGTTTACGATTTACGCAGAGCCGGGTTGAACAAAGTCAAGGAAGGGGTTACCAGCCTTGTGGAGATCAACCGGGTTACAATTGAGTAGGTTTACACCTCGCACTATGGGCAAAGATCATGGCTGAAACAGCAATTACGAGTACCGTTCCGTTCGTCTGGGAGGGTACCGACAGAAAGGGCAAAAAGGTCAAGGGCAAGAGCATGGCGGCCAATGAGGCTGCCGTGCGCGCCGACTTGCGCCGTCAGGGCGTGGTTCCGTCACGCATCAAGAAGCAAGGCAAGAGCATGTTCGGTGGTGGTGGCTCAATCTCACCACTGGATATCGCGATTTTCAGTCGCCAGCTCGCCACGATGCTTGCCGCAGGTATTCCGCTTGTGCAGTCTTTCGAGATCGTCGGATCGGGTCACGAGAATGCTGCCATGCAGAAGCTCATCATGGCGATTAAGGCCGACGTTGAGGGTGGTAGCTCGCTGACCGAAGCTCTTTCCAAACACCCGTTGTATTTTGACGACCTGTTCCTGAACCTCGTTGAGGCCGGTGAGCAGGCCGGTGCTCTGGAAACCTTGCTGGACAAGATTGCCACGTACAAGGAAAAGACCGAGGCCCTGAAGAAGAAAATCAAGAAGGCGCTGACTTATCCGGCTGCCGTTCTTGT
>CALZHX010000345.1 GCA_945787435.1 uncultured Woeseiaceae bacterium | reverse complement strand
GCGGTATCGACCTCGCCGTGGACAGCGTCGACATCACGGCCTACCTGCTCGATGGTATGAGCTTCCTGCCGCAAAACATCGAGCTCGATGAAGGTATTTTTGCCACCGAAGAAGCCTACCGACTCGTCACCGAGGACGGCGTGCCGTTTCGCGACGCCTATCGCCAGGTCGCCAAACGCTATTCAAAGTAACGGTCAGCCCTCTATAATCGACCGATCTCCTGATTGGGTCGAACCTCATGAAATACATTTGCATCACTTTAGCGACGCTGTTCCTCCTTGGCACCCTGGCTGGCTGTGGCCAGAGCGGGCCTCTGTACGTTCCTGGGGACCCGAGCTCCATCAATGTGCCGCAAACGCCGCCGGAGACTGAGGAAGAAGGCGACGAAAACGGTAAGGATGACGAGAGTCAGTAAACCGGAATCCTGCTGATGTCCGGCGTTGACCTGGTATTGATCGACGGCTCGTCCTACCTGTACAGGGCGTACCACGCTCTACCCAACCTGACCAATTCTGCGGGCGAACCCACAGGCGCGCTGCACGGCGTCTTGTCGATGATCAACAAGCTCGTGCGCGAACAATCATCTGCACACGTTGCCGTCGTGTTCGACGCACCCGGCAAGACATTTCGTGACGAGATATATGCCGACTACAAGGCCACGCGACCGCCGATGCCCGATGACCTGCGCAGCCAGGTCGAACCGATTCTCGATGCGGTGCGGTCCATGGGGCTGCCACTTCTGCAGGTGACCGGTGTTGAGGCCGACGACGTTATCGGTACCTTGTGCCGGATTGCTGCCTCCAGTGACCTGAGCGTGCTCGTCTCCACGGGCGACAAAGATCTTGCTCAGCTCGTCAATGACAACGTTACGCTCGTCAACACAATGAATGACAGCGTGCTCGACCGCGATGCCGTTAAGGCCAAGTTCGATGTCTACCCCGAACAAATCATCGATTACCTGGCGCTCGTCGGTGACAGCTCCGACAACATTCCCGGCGTCCCGAAAGTGGGCGCCAAGACCGCAGCCAAGTGGCTCAATGAATACGACAGCGCCGAGAGCATCGTCGAGTGCGCCGAAGAGATCAAGGGCAAAGTCGGTGAGAGCCTGCGCGACAATATCGACCAGCTGAAATTATCGCAGCAGCTTGCAACGATTCGACTCGATGTCGAGTTGCCCATAATGTTGGACGAACTCAAACCCGCCGGCGCAGACCCCGACAAACTCCGCGACCTGTATGGTCGCTTTGAGTTGCGTACGCTGTTAAAGCAACTTGACGATGTCGCCGCTGCACCCGAAGCCGAGTTACACGACAGCTCTGACAGTAACTATGAAACCGTTTTGAGCTGGCCGGCGTTCGACGCATGGCTCGACAAGATCGACAATGCCGACCTCGTGGCCTTCGACACCGAAACAACGAGCCTGGATTACATGGCGGCCGAAATCGTCGGAGTCTCCTTGTCAGTTTCTGCAGGTGAGGCAGCTTACATTCCGCTGGCGCACGATTACCCGGGGGCGCCGGACCAATTGCCACGCAGCGAAGTACTTGAAAAACTTAGACCTTTTCTTGAAAACCCCAGAAAGAAAAATGTTGGCCATCACCTCAAATACGATGCCCACGTGCTGGCCCGACACGACGGTGCATTGCAGGGCATGGCTTACGATTCGATGCTCGAGTCTTATGTGCTGAACAGCGTTGCGACACGTCACGACATGGACTCGGTCGCACGCCATTACCTGGGCCGCGAGACAATTCATTACGAGGACGTCGCGGGTAAGGGCGCAAAGCAGTTGACGTTTAACGAGGTCGACCTTGAAACAGCCGCGCCTTACGCCGCTGAAGATGCCGACATCACGCTGCAGTTGCACGAAACCCTGTGGTCAAAGCTCGGCGAGATCGAAGCGTTGCGCGATGTCTACGTCAACATCGAGCAACCGCTGGTACCAATATTGCTCGGCATGGAAGAGACGGGCGTTCTCATTGATCGCAAGATGCTGGCGACGCAGAGCGGCGAACTCGCAAAGCGCATGATGGAACTCGAGAAAGAGGCGCATGAACTCGCCGGGGGACCGTTCAATCTCGGCTCGCCGAAGCAGCTGCAGGAGATCCTGTTTCAGAAACTTGAGTTGCCTGTCATTCGCAAAACGCCGAAAGGACAACCGTCGACAGCAGAAGACGTACTCGTGGAACTCGCCGATGATTACGACCTGCCGCGTGTCATTATCGAGTATCGCAGTGTCAGCAAACTGAAAAGCACGTATACCGATAAATTGCCGCTACAGATTGCCCAGAGCACCGGCCGCGTGCACACCTCGTATCACCAGGCCGTTGCCGCGACAGGCCGACTGTCATCGACGGACCCGAATCTGCAGAACATCCCGATCCGGACGCCCGAGGGCCGGCGCATTCGGCAGGCGTTTATTGCGCCGCAGGGGCAACTACTGCTGGCCGCCGACTACTCGCAGATCGAGTTACGCATCATGGCCCACCTGTCAGAAGACGAAGGATTGCTCAAGGCCTTCGCCGCCGGGCAGGATGTGCATCGTGCGACGGCTGCGGAGGTTTTCGAGGTAGAACTCGACG
>CALZHX010000344.1 GCA_945787435.1 uncultured Woeseiaceae bacterium | reverse complement strand
GACCCGTTGTTCCGCATTCTCGGTGCGCCGGATGACATGATTCCGCTGATTCGAGGTTTCATGATCATTCTTTACGCCGGCGTACCGTTCGTCGTCGTAGGTATGGTCGGCATGGCGAGCATGCGCGCGACGGGTGATACTCGCCTGCCCAGCAAACTCATGATCGTCGGTTCGATTCTCAATGTCGCTCTCGACCCCATTCTTATATTTGGGCTTGGACCGATACCGGAGTTTGGTCTCAACGGCGCTGCAATCGCTGCGCTGATCGCGCGCGGCACGATTTTTGTGGGTGCGTTGGCCTTGCTACAGGGCCGAATGGATATGGTCAGTTTCAAGAAACCTGAACCGGGCGAACTGTGGCAGTCGTGGAGGGACGTGTTGCATGTCGGTATTCCAGCGGCGGGCACGAATGCCATCGTGCCGATTGGTGCGGCAATCGTTACGGCAATGATCGCGCGCTACGGACCCGAGGCGGTCGCCGGCTTCGGCGTCGCGAGTCGTATCGAGTCGATGACGCTGGTCGTGTACTACGCGATGTCGGCGATCATCGGGCCCTTTGTCGGGCAGAACTTTTCGGCCGGCAAGGACGCGCGCATTCTGGAAGCGCTGCGCCTCTGCATGCTGTTCTGTATCGGCAGCGGCTTGTTGATGGCTGCGGGTTTGGCCCTGTTCTCAGGCTTTTTGCCGATGCTGTTCAGCAGCAATGCCGCTGTAGTCGACATGGCGAGTCTGTATTTGCTGATCGCACCAATCAGCTATGGCGCATACGGCATGGTCATGGTCATGAATGCGTCATTCAACGGGCTCGGAAATCCAATGCCGGCAGTTGGTATTAGCCTCGGTCGAATCGTGGTGTTGTATCTGCCCCTGGCAATTGTGGGAATGGTCCTGATGGGTGCGGCGGGGATATTCGCAGCGTACGCGATCGCAAATATTGTGTCAGGAATCGTTGCCTATCAATGGGCAAAGAGAACAGTCCTCCGCCACGGTGGGCAGCGGACCAACGTTCCCGAATAGGCCTTATGCGGCGGGTGTAGCGCCGGCGTCTACATCTTCGGCTTGCGATGCTTCAGACGTCTGAGGAGCCGGTTCCTGATCCGGCGTTTTCCGGGCTTTCAGGCGCATCGAAAAAACCCACAGGCTCCGGATGCAGCAGACAAAACCAATGCCGAAGTACGCAAAGGACAGGGAATAGTCAAAGCCCAGGTAGGTTCCGGACGACATGAACAACAGGCCCAGCAACAGCCAGAACTGTGGGATGCGTTCGTAAATCGGTGTTGGTAGCCACATAAATTTTCTCAATCGTCATCTATGGTTATTCGCGACCATAAAATGCCGCGGTGTGTGCAAAATTGGTGGGAGTCAGATCACATCTTTGACTATGTGGCTCGAGGTCAGGGTTGAACTGAGACCTGTTTCACAATCGGGTCACCGCTGGCAGCACGGTCCGGTGATAGCCAATGTGCATGCCGATACCACGGCTTGCCATGAACAGCGTGAAAGCAAGCCACAGACCATGGTTGCCGTAGCCCTGCAACAGGAACCAGGCCGGCAGGAATATTCCCACGGTGGAGAAAACCATGATGTTGCGCATTTCCCTTGCCCGTGTCGCGCCGACGTAGACACCGTCGTAAAGGAACGACCAAACCGAGATGATCGGTGAGATGATCAACCAGGGCAGATAACGCATGGCGGTATCACGAACGTCGCTCAGGTCGGTCAGAATGTTTACAATGGAGGGCCCCGCGATCAGATAGAAGAGGCTGAATCCCACCGCGAACAGGAGAGACCATTTTAACGTGAGGCGGACCGACTGGCGTAAGGCCTCAGAGTTACGCTGGCCAACGGCCTTTCCGACCAGCGCCTCGGCGGCATGTGCAATTCCGTCCAGTGCAAACGAAGTGAGTAGCTGCAGGTTCATCAAAACAGCGTTTGTCGCAAGTACAAGCCCACCGAGCCGGGCCCCTTGGGCCGTCACAAATCCGAACGTGAACACCAACGCCATTGTGCGTATGAAAAGGTGACTGTTGACCGCAAAAAAAGCCGTGTAGGCTCGAATGTCGAACAACTGCGCCAATGGCCAATGACCGGCGCGCTTTCGCAAGGCACGCACCGCAAATCCGAGCCCGACGATCAGGCCACTGTACTCTGCAATGACCGATGCAAGTGCAACGCCGTCAACCGTCATACCAAGGACAACGACGAAAAACAGATCGAGGACAATGTTGGTGATATTGATCGTCAGAAAAATCAGCAGCGGAACGCGGGCATTTTGCAAACCGAGAAACCAGCCGATCAGCACATAGTTGGCGAGAGTGCCGGGCGCGCTCCAGATGCGTATCGAGAAATAGACGAGAGAGTATTTTTCGACATCTATTTCGGCACCGAAGAGAGGTATCGCCAATTCGCCGATCGGAATCTGCAGGGCAAGTAGCGCCAGGCCAATGAGCACGGCGACGATGATGGCCTGGCCAAGAGCAACGCGCAGTCCGTCATTATCATCCGCGCCGAAGCGCTGTGCCGCGATACCTGTTGTGCCCATACGCAGGAAATTCATCCCGGTAT
>CALZHX010000343.1 GCA_945787435.1 uncultured Woeseiaceae bacterium | reverse complement strand
CGCAAACGGTGCGCTGCCGAGTTCAATGGGACTGATGCCGAGAAACAGGTGATGCATGATTGGATTGCCTGCAATCGTGATCTCGACGATATCTTCGACATCGATTCCGGCTTCACTGGCAACTTCCTGAATCAGGTCGTTGATGCCGGCCCGTACCGATTCGGTCAATTCATCCGTACCCGTGGGATGCATCATCACGTAGGACACCCGACTCATCAGGTCTTCGCCGAAACGAATCTGCGGGTTCATGATGCCGCCCGTTGCGACGACGTCGCCGCTGGTCAGGTTGCAAAGGTGTGCCGCTATGGTCGTCGAGCCAATATCAATCGCGAGCCCGTAGCCGTCGTTTTTAAACCCGGGCCAGATAGCGATGACGTCGCGATTGTCGTGAACGGCAACGGTCACACTCCAGTTGCCCTTGCGCAATGCCGCCTGGATGTCGGGCAGAATTTCCGTGTCAAAGGTGAGGTTGCAAAGCTCCCAGGATGACTCCAATGCCTGCAGCAGACGTTGCACGTCACCGCTCGGCTCATGCATGTCGGCTTCCTGCACCTCGACGTAGTAGAGGTGAACCCCGGTATCGAGCGTGATATCCCGATGCTCAGCATATTTGCGCACAACCTGCCGATGTATCTGGCTCTCGGGTGGGACATCGATAACCAGGTCACCGAGAATCTGCGCCTGACAGCCAAGCCTGCGGCCGTCCGCCAGCGGTTTTAGTTTCCGACGCTCGCTGTAGCGGATCTCGACATCAGCGATCGGCGAGAGGTTTTCCTCACGCGACTGGATCTGGTGCTTAGAGAATTCGCCGACCGGGCATTCGACCTGGCAGCGTCCACAAAGGCCTCGCCCCCCGCAGACCGAGTCGACGTCAACGCCGAGACTACGTGCCGCATCGAGCACCGGCGTGCCGAGCGGGAACGAGCCTCGCCGCCCCGACGGTGTAAAGACAATCCAGGCCTCTTTGGCGGTCATGCTACCCGCGGCGACGACGGCGGCGGCTACCGCGCCGTCCCTCACCTTCGGCGCTCGGCTCGCGGTACTTCGCAATCCACTGCCTGCAGTCCGGGTCGTTGCCCATCATGACATCGGCACCCAATACTGCCTGCATCGTCTCGGCGTGCAGCGGGCTTGTAATGGCCGACGTCAGCCCCGCCGAAATGGCCATTGTCAGGAATGCGCTGTTGATGCCATTGCGGTTAGGCAGTCCGAAGCTAACGTTGGATGCACCGCATGTCGTGTTCACCTTGAGTTCGTCACGAAGGCGCCGAACGATGTGCATCACCTGCTTGCCCGCCGAATTGATCGCTCCGATTGGCATGACGAGCGGGTCGACAACGACGTCTTTGCGCGGAATACCGTAGTCGGCGGCACGCTCGACAATCATCTTTGCAACATTGAAACGCACATCGGGATCTTCGGAGATGCCGGTCTCATCGTTGGAAATCGCAACGACCGCGGCACCGTATTTTTTGACGAGTGGTAATACCACCTCGAGTCGCTCTTCCTCTCCCGTCACTGAATTGACAAGGGCCTTGCCTTCGTACACGGACAATCCGGATTCGAGTGCGGCGACGATTGACGAGTCTATCGATAAGGGAACATCAGTCACCGACTGCACAAGCTTAACGGCCTCGGCCAGGATCGCAGGTTCATCTGCAAGCGGAATGCCGGCATTCACGTCAAGCATATGGGCGCCGGCCTCGACCTGGGCAAGCGCATCGGCTACGACGCGACTGTAATCGCCGTTTTTCATTTCTTCGGCCAGTATCTTGCGGCCCGTAGGGTTGATGCGTTCGCCGATGATAACGAACGGCCGGTCAAAGCCGATACGAACTTCCTTACTGGCCGAACTGAGAACTGTTTCGGTCATCTCTACTTGCTCCATTATTTCGAATCAGCTGCAGCAGACGCTCATCCGAGTACTCGGCTTCGAGGCGGCTGATCTCATTCGCAGCGATGTCCTTTAGATCGTTATCCGTCTCCAATTCCGATGCTTCGCGTTTCCATTCCGCGATGTACGCGTCGCTGCTGCCCTTGCCTGCGCGCATTGCTGCCCGGTCGATGGCCTCGTGAAAACGTTGACTCAAGACTGCCTTTTCGCGTGTACGCCCGCGCTGCACGATGACTTGGGCAGGTATGTCTTTCCAACTTATGAGTATCACCTTAACCAACCGATTATCTCTCCGCTTGAAACTTGAGGCTGCTCGCCAAAGAGCCGAAACCGCAATGCACGTGCTCAAACTCCAGTTCCAACTGCTGTGCCGCGTCCCGTGCCGCATACAGCAGCCGGCCGTTGGGCGTCTGCGACAGGAATACGAGTCGGCGATAGTTGCCGAAGTATGTGTCGCGTAACTCCGGGTGCGAATCGAGTTTCAGTGGCTTGATGACGAAACGCTCAAAGTGTTCTGCCAGGAAGTCTGTCAGGTAAAACGTGCCCGGCTCTGCCTCGGCCAGTGCTGCAAATCTATCTGCGCCGGCGAAAAACTCGTAGCAGTGCGCACCCGGTAATCGCTCAATCCCCTCCGCGGCGAGTACCTTGTCAATTTCGCCACCTGTTCCACAGTCGGCATAGGCAACGAAAATGTGTGCGTAGTCTTTTTTGTATTTTCGAATCTTGCTGCGCAACCTGTCCGGAATTTGTTCCGGACGGTTATGCAGCCACGCATCAATACATGCCAGGTGCATGTGATCCCAGCCTTGCGAGTTCTTCAGCTCGGTAATTTCCCGGGCCAATGCACCGCAGGCAATGACGAGTAATGGTTCCGGCACACCCGAAGTATGCCATCGCCCGGCCTCGACGACACGCCTTGTACAATGCACAACCTGTACGTACAGATTGTACGTGACGGTTACGACGGCGAGCTGCTGATTGCAGAAGACCTTGCTTGTTTCATACTCGACCAGAACGCAGCTGCGGTGCCAAGACTGCTCCTACAAGAGTTGGAATATGAGCAACGCGCCGATGTAGCCAATCGTCGTCATATACACCCACGCAAACACCGGCCATCGCCAGGTATTCGTCTCGCGCCGTATCACGGCCAGCGTCGCCGCGCACTGGAGACAGCAGGCGTAGAAGATCAGCAGACCGATGACCATCGGGAATGTGAAGACCGGATTGCCGTCCGGCCACGTCGCCGACTTGAGTCGCTGCGATAAGGTTGCCTCGTCCGCCTGGTCGCCAACCGCGTAGACCGTGCCGAGAACCGCGATCACCACCTCGCGCGCGGGGAAGCCGGCAATGACCGCCGACGAAACCCGCCAATCCCAGCCGAGCGGTTCGAAGGCGGGCTCGACGAACTTGCCCGCGCGCCCCAGCCAGCTCTGCT
>CALZHX010000342.1 GCA_945787435.1 uncultured Woeseiaceae bacterium | reverse complement strand
CGGCACGATCAATCGCCATATCTACATCATCGCGCTCCTGCGTGGACCTAACGACACGCCCAAGACTCCGGACCTGGGCTACTGGAATCGAAAACTGCTCTACCAGTTGCGTGGTGGTGTCGGCATCGGCCGGCGACAGGGCCGCATAGAACCGGACTACATTCCCAACCGTCGTGGTGCCGAACTGCAGCAGGGCTACGCCGTTGTGCATTCAACCGCGAATCAGACGTCCACGAGTTACGACATCGAACTGGCTGAAGACACGATGGCGCGTGTGAAACGTCAGTTCACTGCCCGCTACGGCGAGCCGCTCTACACCATCGGCCTGGGCAAATCCGGTGGCGCGATTCAACAGTACCTGATCGGCCAGAATCGACCCGGGTTGCTGGATGGCGGTATTGCAATGTACTCATACCCGGACACGGTGACGCAGATAACCCGGGTTATGGACTGCGAATTGCTGGAGTACTATTTCGACGTCGTCGACGCCGACAACGACAAGTGGCAGAAATGGTCGCAGCGATCCTGGATCGAGGGATTTAATGCCCGCGATGATCTTCCCAACCAGTTCGAGAAGTTGCGTGCACTGCAGGCGGTCTCAAAGGGGCAATGGCCCAGCTGGTCGAATGGTCAGACGGAATGCTCACGGAGCTGGCGTAACCTGACACCGCATGTGGCAAATCCACGCTACACCTACTTCGCGTCACTGTTCGCGCCCAGCGTTCGAAAACAGACGCCGTTCACCTACTGGGACAATCAAAAGCGCGTTTATGGCACTGACGAGAATGGCCTGGCCCGGCGGACCTTTGACAATGTCGGCGTACAGTACGGGTTGGCAGCGCTCAAACGACGACAAATTACGATCACGGAATTCCTGGACCTGAATGACAAGATCGGCGGCTGGAAATCGGCTGTCGACATGACGCGGGAACGCTTCTGGAATTCCGGAGGCGCGAAGTCTGACCTTGCAGACCTCTCGGTCTGGAGCCATCACAATATGACGGCGACAGCATCAACAGACCTTCCGGCGCCTCGCAGTGAAGGCGATATCGACGCTATGACGGCAGCCTATCGCTCCGGCAATGTATTTATGGGCCAGTTGTCCATGCCCGTTATCGATTTTCGGCACTATCTCGAACCTGAGCTGGACATGCACCACAGCCTGGAGTCATTTTCGGCGCGCTTGCGGATGCTGCGTGGCCAGGGCCATGCGGACTCACAACTCATCTGGTTTGCTCAATTGCCGTATTCGCCGCTGGGCGATGCGCTTGGATTGCTCGAGCGCTGGCTCGAGAACATGCGTGCCGATGACAACCTCACGATTGCCGATGCACGACCGAGCGATGCGACCGATCGATGCTACGACGAAAGCGGTCAACTCCTGGCGAGCGGCAGAACCGTGTGGGATGGCGCCTGGAACGGCAGGAATGACGGCGCGTGCATGCAACACTATCCCATCTACAGCAACCCGCGGCTCGTGGCTGGTGACGACTTCGCCGGCGACATCTTCAAGTGCTATCTGCAATCAGTCGATACGGCCATTGCCGGCGGCCTGTACGCACCCGTTGACGTCACGGCGTATCGTGATGAACTGCAACGGGTGTTTCCGTCGGGCGTATGCGACTACTCGCGCGGAGACGTGGCGCGACCCGACGATGTGATGCTGAACTCACTGGCGAATCCGTGATGCCACCAGATACGGCCCAGGACGGCATAGTAGGCACCGATCACGACAAACGCATTCCATGCAACGGTGTTATTGGCCGGACGCCTTGGCACGCCTGCCCACTTCGCCACTTCCGCGGCAATACCAAGCAACGGCAGCACGATGCAAAGAGCGATAAGCCAGCGCGTGAGTTTTTTCGTCGCATCGATTCGCATCGGTCGGTACAGAACGACAAACAAGACTTGCGCGAGCAAACTGCTTAACGCAAAGCCGTCGATGCCGATGCGGCGCAGGATTCGATACTCCTCCTCCCTCAGACCCAATGTCACCGAGTACAGCGCAAGGAACAGTGCGGCCAGAAAACCCAGTACTCGCAACAGGGTAAGCCGCGACGGGCTCTGGCCACCCAGTTGCAGAAACGTGGCACATCGGAGCCACAAAAACACCAGGACGACGGATGACGATAGCAACCCCGCCTTGGATACCAGGCTTTCGGGGGCGATACGCCCGGTGGAACTGACGCTGGTGCAGCCGGAGAGATACGGAATGCACGCCGGCAAATGATCCAGGGAGACCCCGAGCACGTAGCAAACATTAACGGTGACGAGCGGGACCACCGCCGCCCAAAGCGGTAAGGCATACAAGTACTCACTCTTTCCCTGTGCCCTGCTATTCATGCGTCAACCGTACATCTGATCAGGCGTCAGTTCATCCGGAAAGCGTTCTCGTAGCGCACAGCGTGCCTTGTAGCAAAGGTGGCAGTGATCAGCGTAGCCCTCGTCATGGGCAAGGCCATAACGACGCACGATCTCTGCCGGCCCGCCGGCAAGCAACGGACCGACGATGGGATGGGCGTCGGCATCGTAGTCGCGCATGATGTCGGCGAGCGGGCGCTCCAGCAAATTACCGATAGAAATACCCTGGCAGATGTGCAGGTTGCCAAAAGGATCCACATGGACGCGCTCCGGTTCCCGCAAGTCTTCCCACGGGCACTCATTGAACTGCTCCCAGGGCCTGGCTTCGACACGTGATGCGAGCACATCTGCCGCACGGCCCCGAAACACCACGGCCGATTCCCCGGCCGGAATTTGACCGGTCGCGCCCTCCGCATCAACGGCCTCGGGTTCGGCGACACTGATGAAGTCAACCGGGATGTCGAGCTGCTGCGCAGCCCGACGGGCTATCTCGGGGTAGTTCACGCCTTCATTACTGCCGTGATAGTCATCGCTACTGATGGAAAGATCGTCGACCAGGCCCGCAAGCGGCTTTAGCCACTCCAGGGCAGCGGTATCTGTGGTCGCCCAGTACGAATTGCAGACGATACCGACCTTAAATCCGGCCTCTTTGGCCCGGCGAATACCGGCGCTCATAGTTTCGAAATACAGAAACGCTTCACCGCCCTCAAAGTAGATCCATTCGATACTGCCCAGCTCCCTGGCCTGGGCAAGGATGTGCTCGACGGTTTCGAGCGTCATCGTGCCCGTTTGCGACGGACCACCCCACACAAAACAGTGGTCGCACTCGTAGTTGCACTCATAGGTCAGCAACAGGTGCAGCCCGGAAAGCGGTTTTGAGGGAATCCTGGTTGCGGACATGAATACCTCCGCCCGTTATGTTCCGGCGATCTGGCTTGCCAGCAGTCTGCTGCCGAATCCGGTGCCACTGAACTTGCCGATCCCGGCGAGTGAGTAGTCTGCACCCGTAGCGATGGCACGTGCCGCGAGCAAGCCGCTCCTGACCGCAGGCCCGATGCCCTCGCACAAATCACGCGT
>CALZHX010000341.1 GCA_945787435.1 uncultured Woeseiaceae bacterium | reverse complement strand
TATCGCTCCGACGAGCGTGAACCATTGTTGTTTTACAACGGCCGGTATGTGGCCATGAGTGAACGCAAGGACTAGTCAAAGATCAAACTCGCAGGTTACGGCGGCTAAAGGAAAGAAAGTGGCGAAACCAGGCAATACAGGCATACGCAGAATTCTGCGCGCAACGAAATTTTCGGCGCAGGGGTTCCGCAGTGCCTGGCAACACGAGGCCGCATTCCGCCAGGAGTTGATACTGGTCATCCTCATGACACCGCTCGCGTTTTGGCTCGGTCGCTCGTTTGTTGAGAAAGCAATACTAATAGCAGTGCTGCTGCTCGTCCTTATAGTCGAGCTATTCAATTCCGCAATCGAAGCGGCGATTGACCGGCATGGTGACGAGCATCACGAGCTTTCCGGTCGCGCCAAAGACATGGGGTCGGCGGCCGTATTCGTTGTCTTGCTAATCGTCCTGGTTGTGTGGGGCGCAGTTGCCTGGGAGCGGTTCGGCTAGGGAATGGGTATGAAACCGAAGGTCTTTTGCATCGGCAGCCACAAGACGGGCACCACCAGCCTTGAGGTAGCGCTAAAGAAACTCGGCTACAGGGTCACGGGTGGTTTTGGCACAAAGGACCCCGACATCGCCAACAAGGTTCACGAGATGGCGTATGCGATGGTCGAGAAGTACGACGCGTTCGAAGACAATCCGTGGCCAGTTCTGTTCAGGGAACTCGACGAGCGATTTCCTGGCAGCAAGTTCATCCTGACTCGGCGCCCTGCCGAGGCGTGGATTCGCAGCATGGTCAAGGACTTCGCGACGACGGAAACCCCGATGCGTCGCTGGATTTACGGTGAAAATGCCGGCTGTCCGGAAGGCAACGAGGACGTCTACATCGCTCGCTACGAGCGCCACAACCGCGAGGTACTGGAGTATTTTGTGGATCGCCCGAATGACCTGCTGATCTTCGACCTGCCCAAAGGTGACGGCTGGAACAAGCTGTGTCCATTCCTCGGATATGACATTCCGGATGAGCCTTTTCCGCATGCCAACAAGGCGAGCTGGTCGCGCAAGCTGAAGAACCGCTTTAAGAAGCTCTGATTGGGGTCAGAGCCCTGGGGCTCTGACCCCAATTCAGGAGTCCTGGCTTTTGCGGATGAACTTGCGCACTTTCGTCCACCAGGAATCTTTCTTGTAACGCCCCTTGACGATGTGCCTTATCTGGCACACGTTCGGAATGTCGAGCGGCGTTCCGTGCGTGCCGATCAGCCAGCGGAACGCGCGGTCCTCATAGGTCTTCATCCAGCGTTCGGCCGGGGTCTGATAGTACTTGATGGCATCGCAATAGCCGCAGGCACGCGCGATGTCGCCGTGCGTAATCTGGTGCGGACCTTTCGCCTTCGGCCTGGGCCCGCCGTAGGGGTGAAACTGATCAAGCGGGATTTCGAGGAGGTTCGGACCTTGTTTGCCCCTCTCCAGAATCTCGTCGTCTTCGGCCAGCAGTGAAGTACCCAGCCCTATGCGAGGATGGACGAGCCCGTCATCACGACCCTGCAACAGGTCTGCGAGCGTATCGAGACAGTCCTGGTGAAAGATGATGTCGGCGTCGGTGAACCAGATCCAGTCCGCGTCGGTGTTCTTTGCCGCCAGGTTACGCCCGATACCGCGGCGAAACAGCTGCTCTCTTGATAGCGGCTGCCAGTTCCAGGTGACGCCCGGAACCTCCATGCGCCCGAAGTAATCGAGCACCGGAACGACTTTTTCATCATCGGCGACATGAAACACCGTCATCGTGATATCGAGCTTATCCGTGCGGTGATTGACGAGTGAGCTGAGCTGATAATTCAGGAAATGGCCGTAGCGCCAGCAGTGACTGACAATCTCAAGTTTGAGTTTCCCGGTCTTCTTCGCCTTTTCGACAGTTGCCGGATCAACGTCTCGAAACCAGGATACTGGCAACGCACCCGACACCGCGAGGCGGTAAAAAAGATTAAGTAGCTTTTCCCTGAAAGGAGACAATGTGGCCAGATTAGTCATCTTGAGGTCCTGCGCAGGCGGCGATACTTGGCGATCTTGCGTAAGCCATTGAGATACTGTGACAGCCGCGACCAAATATATAGTTTTTCCGGATACAAACTCCTGGTGAAGTCAGGTTCGACGTCTTCCAGCACCTTCTCCCAGTCTCCCGACGACTCATAGCCGCACTCGATGAGCTCCGGCGTGAGCGAGCCGTGAATAATCTGCTGTGCTTTGATGCGCCCCGGGTTCTTTGTCCAGACACCTACGCTCGTCGGCGCGATCGGACGCACGCTGTGCATAGCAGTGATCGATTTCTCCGAAATCTGCGCGTACTCATGGTACTCGGAAAACTTGTGAGTCTTCTCGAGCCAGGGAAACTTCGCGGCGATCATCTCCTGCGTCGCGTCTGGATCGCGAACAAAATCTTCGTAACGAATTTCGAGGAATCGCTCGTTGCTGGACATCTGTCTTGCGTAACCGTGCATCTGACGCCACAGACGGATATTCGAGTAATAGATACTCTTGTCTTTACCATGCCGGCTGCAGATCGTGTCGCGCGGATCACGCATGACATAGATGACATATAACCCGGGATCGTCCCCGATCAGGGCCGGCATGTACATCGTGTCCTTGGGACGCTTGGTGATCAGCGTCTGCCCGTCTTCGGCATCCACGAGATGAAAACGGATCTCGTGATCGTAGTGTTTGTCGACCTTGAAACAGGTCACCATGACTTCATGCAGAAGCGTGGTGCCGCTACGCGGTGAACAGGCGACGATGTGAATATGTTTGAACATTAGAAGCCAATGCGAGCGACAACAAATGCGATTGCAAATGCGGCCAGTGCTGCGAACCCAACCCAGTGCCATATTACCAAGACACCGGACGGCCTGTACTGCGTCGCAACTTCGGCTGATGTCACTGCACGGTAATTGTAGTAAGCCAGCGCTGGTGCCGTGATGAATCCGGCACTTGTCGCAAAATCGATAAACGTGCCGAAATTACTGAGCAGTAACAGCATGATGAGAGTTACACCGGCCGCCTGCACGACGAGTAGCGTTGTGTACTTCGTCGTTGCCTGCTCCGCGCGGCCGGTCATGCAGTCGACCAGCCGTGAGGTGACCCGCGGCAATGCATCCATCAGTGCGAGAACCGTGGACCACATGACGGCGACGGCTGCCGTCGCAATGACCGGATAGGACCACTGACCGATGATTGACGTGAAAATTGATAACAGCTCCGTCGCAAAAGCACCTGCGCTCGCAGGCACGACCCTGTCGACCTGGAAAAGAATTGCTGTCCCCATGATCATAAAGCTGATGGCAAGCACAACTGTCAGCACCCAGCCAAATCGAAGATCGGCAATTGCACTGCGATGATCGATAGCATCGCCGCCTGCAGTTTTCTTCTCACGCGCCCACATGGAAAGAAAGACGGAGCCCGTCATGGGCATCGGCATCCAGCCTGCGATGGCGATGATAAACACCGCGAGGGACTGCGATGGCGTGATGGCGGCAAACAGATCGCGATCGTTCGAGCCGAGCATCGGCAGCGCAAGGAGCATTGCGATGATCGCAAGTACCGAGAATGACAACACCAGGAGTTTGATGATTCGCTCAGCCCTGGCGTACTTGCCGTTCAACAGAATGACGGCCGATATCACTGTTATCGCAATCGCGACATGCGGCCCGCTGAAAGGAAGCTTGAAAACGCTGATCAGCAGACCGGCGGTTACGAGGGCGACGGCGGATGTTGCGATGAACATGTCGACAGCGAATCCGACCAGCAACCAGTACATCGGCAACCTGCCAAGTCTTGAGTACGCATAGACAAGGCTGTGATTGGTGAGGCTCGCGTAGTCGACAGCAAAGCGAAACGCCGGGTACTTGAGAAACGATATAAGGATGACGAGCCAGACGAAGCTCAGGCCGAAATCGGCACCGGCTCGCGTGGACTGAACAAGATGCGAAACACCGACGGCTGCCGCAGCCAACATGAGGCCAGGCCCCAACCTTGCCATCCAGACTTTCATAGCATTCCCTGTTGCAAGCCGACGTACAGCAGTCGCAAGGCCGTTATTGTAATCAGAACGCGGTAAATAAGCCGAAATTTATCCTCCGACAACCTGCTACCTAACTTCTTCCCCACCGCAGTTCCAATGAAACTGACAGCGACGGCCGCTGCGATCGTCACAAGGTATGGCGAGTAATCGAAACCGTAGAACACATAGCCCGCGATCTTGAATATGCCCATGCCGGTCAGGCCACCTGCCATCGTGCCAACGATCTCCTGTCGTTTCAGATCGGTGTGCAGGATGACCGAGTGCAGCAGCGCCCCGTAGGCAAACATTGTGGAAATCAGTGTATGAATGAATCCGACGAGTACCCACGGGTGCCGGATCCGGGGTCGCCAGGTAATCTTGGGCAACCACAGAGCAACGAGCATCAATACGCTGATTGCCGTAGCAATAAGTGCTGCGGGCAGCTCTATGTAAACCCTTGCACCGATGAGCGCGCCGAACAGGCTGCCGACAAGAAATGGACCTGCTATTCGCCAGTCGATGTGCTCCCAGAAAAACAACACGCGGGTTGCCGTTGAACCGATCAGCAACGTTGAGTGAATCGGCACAATCGCCTGGATCGGCAATACCGTGCTGGTGATCGCAAGAATGATCAGCGCACCACCGGCAGAGAACACCGCATTCGCCACCGACGCAAGAAAGCTGCCGAATACAACAATAATGAACGTGCTATCGATAGCGTACGAAATCAGGCGTCCCCAAGATACCGATCAGGGTGATTCAGGACATTGGTGGATTCTATAGCGAACGGCGGGCTTCGGCCCGCCGTTTGCACAAGGTCATAATTACGCCCAGGTGCCGTCGCCCTGCGCGTCCTTGATGTAGGCAGAGCGGACGCCATCAATAAATTCTTGCTGCCTTGCGGAAATCGATCCGTTTTCCGCGGCAACCTTGACCATCATTTGCATCAGGGAATTCGCCTGCTCCGAAGAGAATCGGTCTTTGCTTCTATTTGCGAGCTTCTCGAGCTGCGTGTCGATGAGTTGCGGTGCTGCAAGCAGGTGCGCTGCAGACCCAAACAGTTGGGACGCTTCACGCTCATCCATGGAGAACTCCGACTCGAACTGGTCCTGTGCGGTCTTCTTCTGTTCTGCGGTGAGGTCACCATCCAGCTTTGCGGCACCAATCACCAGGAGCGCGGCGATGTGGACCGGGTCTTCAACGGAGAAGATCGGGTCGCTGCCGTATTTCTTTCTGAATGCACGACGACGGTACCAGTGGAATGGGTTCATTCCGCCAAGATCGATGCCCAGTCGATCGAGCAAGTAAAGGACCGTAACAAGCGATCCCAAAAAACCTATTAATATATGCATGCGTGTTCCTTCCCAGCCACCTGGATTTACATCGCGCACTCGCCATGGAGAGTAACACTCAACCGGAATTTACGACTGTGACGCTATTCTCTGTTAGGCGATGGAAATGCCCTGAGGCTTAGCAGATTCGTCGCAGAGGGTCGTCTTCGAGCTCTTCGAGGAAGCGTTCGCCGCCGAGTGGCGTTTCGAGTATTACGCGCTTGTCCGTCGCAGAAATGCGCCCTGCTCTCGCAGCATCTCTGCCTGTCGACAATGCGCGCCAAACCTCTATCGCTTCATCGGCCTGGTCTTCCGAGATAACCGCAAATACTCGACCTTCGCACGCGAGGTAATACGGGTCGTAGCCGAGCATGTCGCAGACAGACTGTACCGGTTCCTTAACAGGGACGGTCGCCTCGAGGCGGACACCAAGACCGGTTGCGCGGACGATCTCGTTGGCTATTGACGCGATGCCGCCACGTGTCGGATCGCGCATGAACCTGAGGCCGTCGAGCTGCATCATCGCTTCGGTCAGTTCCATGACCGGACCTGCATCGGAGACGACATCACCGCGTAAGCCGAAGTCTTCCCGGGCCAGCATCACGGCCGTTCCGTGATCGCCGACAGATCCGCTGATTATCGCGACGTCACCATCTTTAATATTGTGTATCGATGGTTGCACGCCGGGCAGGCGAACACCGACGCCGGTTGTTGCGAGGTACAAACCACCGCCCTCGCCTCGTCGCAGAACTTTAGTGTCTCCTGCCTTGACCTGTACCTTCGCCTCACGGGCAGCCTTCGCCAGGCTTGCAACAATGCGATCGAGAACGTCGATCTCAAGCCCTTCTTCGATGAACGCGTTGAGTGTCAGGTACATCGGTCTTGCGCCGGCTACCGCAAGATCATTCGTTGTGCCGTGGACGGCCAGGCCACCGATGTCGCCACCCGGAAACTCGAGTGGTTGCACGGTGAATCCATCAGTCGTAATCATGACATCGCCGCCGTTCAGGTCGATTGGCGCGGCGTCAGCCAGCACGTCCAGTTCTTTCTCACCGAGATGGCGTGCGAACACTTCTTCGATTAGCTCCCGCATGAAACGGCCGCCGTTGCCGTGTGCCAGTGAGATGCGTTCGTCTTCCATCTTTTAGCCGTTGCTTTCGCGAGCGGCCAGCTCAGCTGCCTGGCCGAAGCTCAATGCTGCATCATTGACCGGCAGTATCGTTGGCAAACGAACGTCGAATCCGTCATCGCGTAGCAGGTCAATGACTTGCTCGGTGAGAATACGATTCTGAAAAACGCCGCCGCTCAAGCCAACCTGATTGACGCCATGTTCGTCGCGAACAGCCTGTGCCTGCTCAAGAACCAGGTACGCCATGCTCGAGTGAAATATCTCGGCCCGCAGGGCACGACTGCGGCATTCGTCAGTCAACATACGCAGCAACGGCCGCCAGTCACCGCGCCAAATGCCAATGTCATCTTTCTGCAGCGGCATGGAAACGGGTGCCGCAGCGTCCTGGCAAAGTGCTTCGAGCAACATCGGTCCCTCGGCTTCAAAACTCGCGTGCGTCGTGCCAAGGATCAAAGCTGCGGCCGCGTCGAACACACGACCTGCCGCGCTGGTCTCCGGACAGTTGATCTTCAGTTGCCACGCCCTGAATGCAAGCCCATCGGTATCGGGAGAACCCGCCCATTCCTTGCCGCAAGACCAGTGCATCGCAGCCGCACTGCGCCATGGTTCGCGACCGGCCTTGTCGCCACCCGGCAGATTGAACGACCGCAGGCTGCATATACGTCGCCATGACCCGGGCTTTCCGAGCAACGCTTCGCCGCCCCACAGAGTGCCGTCATCACCAAGGCCTACACCATCCCACGTGAAGATCAGCGACGGCTCAAGCAGTCCGCATTCCGTGGCAACTGCGCTTGCATGAGCCTCGTGATGCCAGACGTTCTCAACTGGAAGATCCTGTTTTCTTGCCCAGCGATGCGTCGTGTAACCCGGGTGTGCGTCGCAGACAACACGAGTCGCCTGCACACCGTACAAGTCCTGCAAGTCCTCTGCGACCTGTTCAAATACGGCGAGGCTGCGCGGACTATCCATCTCACCGATGTGCGGCGAGACCACGACACGTTCATCCCAGGACAGCGCAACCGTCCCTTTCATGTGCCCGCCAACGGCGAGTACCGGTGATGACTGTCGCCATGGCAAAGCCATCTCGACCGGGGCGCCGCCGCGGCCAATCCGGATTGGCCGCATCTTGCCCGCGATACGACGATAACCGGGGTCATCTGCGGGCCGAACGATTGGCCGGTCGTGGTGCAGGAATCCGTCAACAACGTTGGAAATACGCGCTTCTGCTTCTTCGTTGTCAGTGAGCACCGGTTCGCCACTGATATTCGCAGAGGTTGCGATCAGCGGAGCATCGAACTCCTCGAGCAGCAGCGCGTGAAGCGGGCTGTACGGCAGGAATGCACCTATTTC
>CALZHX010000340.1 GCA_945787435.1 uncultured Woeseiaceae bacterium | reverse complement strand
CAGTGCGATATAAACGTTGTCTGTAATTTCGGCACGGTTGAAAACGTTAACCGGTACCGATGCCGCGACGAATGTCGTACTGACGCTGAGGATTTGCTTGAAGATCTCCTGCAACGTCGCGACGAGTTCATCGGGATTTTCGCTAAGCGCCAGCGGCACGCCTGTGCCACCGGCGCGCGCGTAGCTCTGTGTAGTCGTAGTGATTTTAGTGCTGTCCACGATGAAGTAGGACACGACGTTTTGCTTGTCCTCGAGGTCCGGCACCGTACCGTATTCGCCGTTTGCGAGATCCACGTCATTCAAGTACTGAATGACATTTGGGAACTGCCTCTGCGGCAGACCGAAGCCTCCAGCGCCAATGGGGTCTTCAATCGCATCATCAGAGTCGTCTTCCTGGTTAGAGACCTGGAACATCATATTGACCGTGTACAGCTTGGAACAGGCTCCTGCATTGTCGAGCGGACTTACGTACGAAGGCTTGATCTTCGGGCCTGTTTCAATCGACGTATCCCAGGAAAGGGCCGGATAATCGTAGTCGAGGTTATAGGTATTCTTCGTACCGAAATCGGTAAAGCCGTTGTGGGCGTTGTAGACACCCTGGCCTGTCAGGTAGCGGAAAAACTCGAAGAATAATTCCTTGCCCTGATAGGAGTGGCTCAGGTTGCCAGACGGTATCGGCATCGCATTGTGATAGTTGTGAACTTGTGCCTTCGCGCCGTTCGCGTCGCCTTTTTCAAACAACTCGAAACCCATGGCGATGTAGCCACCGTTACTACACTTGTTGCGCCCGAAGCCCTCACAATTGTTGTTGTTGCTGTGGTTAATCATCAGGCCGACCTTGACACCCTCGAGCGGGTCGAACACTTTGCGCAGCGCACCCCGAAGCACGTCGAAGAACGTGTATGGTCCTGTTGCCGACATATGCCCTTCCGCAATCAGGGTGTCGCAGGCGCCGCCTTTGCAGGCCGTTGAACCGAGGTTTGGCCTGTAGTCCAGAGAGAACATGACCATCGGCGCACTGTTCGCCGGCAATCCGGCGCCAGGATTCATATACACATCCGTATCGTCAGCCTGCGCGGACCCTATTGTGAAGATCAGTGCTGCCAGAAACGTTGTCAGTGAAATCTTGCCAAGCTTGGTATCCATACCTGAGTACTCTTCTAAGGAATCTGTTTACTGTTTGGGAACGAGAACCAGCACACCTTCGGTGATTTGCTGGCGTCCGAGCCCGTCGTCGATGCGATCAAACGTTGTGACTACGCGAAATGAAGCGCTCGTGAATTTATCGATGCTCGACTCAACGGCGCGCGGTGGCGGCTGAAATTCGCCCCCTGTGCGTTCGACGCGTGCGGACAAGTGATATGTCGCCACTTCGCCTGCAATTGTCGGATCGCTGATCGGCAGATTGTCCCGGTCACATCCCTGTTGGCCAGCGGTGCATGCTGTGAAACCGGACTTGCCAAAGACCGGCGTCGATGCGGGATTAGCCACGATTACGTCCGCCAATGCTTGTGCAGCCTGGATCGCGGCCAACCTGGACTCCTCGTTTTGTGCCATGTGCAAGCCAATATTGCTCGAACGCATAGACGAAACGGTGAAAAGCGTAATTGCAACGAGGAACATCAGGGCAATAACCAGTATTGCACCCTGCTGTTTATGTTTGCCGGCTATGAATCGTTTACTCATATCAAAAGCCCATCATGTTCAAACTACGAATGTTCTGTATCGATACATTGGTCGAGAATACGCGACGGTGAAACGAGTCCGCTGGAAGGTAATCAGGCGCATTGCTGATCGAATACGTCTTGTCGTTCGTATAACGTGTATCGATGTCGGTGGTTCTCGCCAGCAGGAATATCCTTGCCGAAACGACATTCTGAATATCCGTGAGTGTAGGATTCGATGAGTAGATGTTGGGGTGGCCATCCTCACTCGTATCGATCCCGTATTCGAGTTGCAGATCCTCAATTCCGGTCGCGAGGCATTCCGTGGTCATGCTCGGTCCCGCACCTCTGAGAACCTTACGGCACAATGTCGGAATGCCATCACCTGCTGTATTGGCGAACTGACGAATGAAATAGATGCTCGGACGATATTCCAGGTCGTTTCGCGGCACGCCAACTACAACTGAAGGCGCAGCCGGTGCTGGTGCCCGGAACAACAATCCGACCGTCCCGTTTGTTCTAAGATATACGCCTCCCGGTCTTAGCGCTCCGGCTTCGGCACCGGCGACGCGTTTGATAGAGACCACGTCAGTCCCTTCGAGGAGCTCTCCTGCCGCAAAGCACGAATGGGCCGCGGCAACCTGCGCATTGGTCGCGTTGTCTATTGCCGCGATCGAATGAGTTTCACCGGAGACTGCTTCAACACTCCGGTACATCCAGTTCACTTCACCGGCCGGACCACAGTCGACGCCAATAGAGAGCGCGGCGTCCGGCGTCACGATTGCAGGAACATGCAATTCGCCATAGTGCCCGGCCATACTGACGTCGAATGCGATTTCACGAAGCGCAAACCGTGCCTCGTCGGACATACGTGCAATATTCTCGTCTTGACTGAAGCTGTAACTGTTATTCGTGAAAACTGAGACCACGGCTACGCCAAGCGTCATTGACAACAGCATCGCTACCATCAATTCCACCACTGAAAAGCCATACTGTTTATGTCTCATTTGCTTGGGCATCATCAATTCGCTCAAAAATTCGGATCGATATACGTGGGGACCTGGACCATGCGGCGAAACTGATTCGTGTCGCCGTAGTTGCCGCTGGCCGCACCACAAGGATTGTTAACGGAGTTAGTGATTGAAGCTGTGCCGCGCCATGCGATCGACACTCGATAGATACCGGGTCCGCCAACGGCCGGACCGTCGATACAAAGGGTCGGGAACATCAGGCCGCCAGTACCGGCGCCACCACTGGTTTCGAGGTTGCCATCGAGCGCCTGCTCCCAGAACCAAAGGTCATAGGCGGCCTTCTGCGCCGCGTTGCACTCTGCACCGGTGCGACAGTTTGGCATCGGCTCGCCGCCACGGCTGCCGCCACCGATTGCACCGGACGTGCGATAGACGTTGATACCGTCACCGTTCATACGCATATCTTCGAGCAGTCCGGTCGCGATCTGAGCCGCAGTGGTTCTCTGCAAGCCTTCGAAATTGGCTTGCTTCGAAACTGTCTGCAGACCCGCAACAGCAAGCAGGCCGATGCTGAATATGACCAGTGCTACGAGCAGTTCGAGTAGCGAAAAACCGGAATGTTTGCTGTGGGATAACGTCATCTGGCGAGTCTCGATCAGTAGGCCGTTAGCTGCAGGACGGCGAAGTGCCGTCGGCGAGGTACTT
>CALZHX010000339.1 GCA_945787435.1 uncultured Woeseiaceae bacterium | reverse complement strand
CGCGGGAAACCGACGCCCTCAAGCAGCGGGATGTCTTCGCCTCCGTCCGAATAGAAGTAGCTCTTGCCGAGGGTGATTCCATTGTCTTTGGCGAAACTGCGTGCGGCCTCGAGCTTGCCCTTGCCGTAACACATGGGTGGTAGCAGATTGCCCGTCAGGGCGCCGTTTTCTACCTCGAGATGGTTGCAGAGCACGTGCTCGATGCCGAGCTCGGCAGCAATGTGCTGCACCTGGTACTGCGTCGCCGACGATACGATGACGACCGTGTGTCCTTTCGCGACGTGAGCCTCGACCAACGCCCGGGATTCCGGGTAAATATTGCCCGACAGCTCGTTCTTGTAAACCTCCTCTGAGGTTTCTGCCATCAGGCTGTGTGAAATGCCGCGCAGGCTCGCCGCTGTCTGCGCCATGATGTCGGGAAAGTCGCTCAGCTTCAGGCCATATTCCCAGCCAGCAGCTAGTTGTGTGATCGCCTCACGAGGAGGCATGTCACCGCTCAATACACGCTGGCGCAAGAAGGAAAGAACCGAGAATCCGGCGATCAGCGTACCGTCGAAATCAAAGAACGCCGCGGTCGTACGCCCACCTCTCGACTGGTCAACGTCGGCAGTGACATGTGCATAGTGTTTCATTGTTCGCCCTTAAAAAGAGATATAGCCGCATTTCTCAACGTTCTGAAGTAAATACCTGCGGCTTCGCTGCTTGCTTCCAACGCTGTAGCGCCGCCAAATCCGGCATACCGCGCTTGCAGAGCGAGCGCGGATCCCAGGCCGCGACCGTCGAATGATTTGCCTGCCACCATACCAAATTCATGCGCGAGCGAGTCACCGTGCCGCTGTAGTAAGCCCCACATTTCTGCAATGCCGGTCTCGATCGCATCGGCGCTGAGAATCATATTGTCGAGTTGCAGAAAACCGAAACTCGTCATCTGCCGCGATAGCTGGTCCGCACGATTAGCAAAGTACTCATAAAGCACGCGGTAATCACGCTGCACCGTCGGCCCAAACAGCGGGTCTTGCTTGGCTTCCAGGCTCATGTCGATCGCATGCCAGTCCCTGTTCGCAAGGCACTGAACAGCCGCAGGAAATAACTCGGTTTCCTCAAACTGGATGTGCTTCCGAAGCCTGCCGATATATTTGTTAGTGGTCGTGCGCACAGCGTCTGCAGCCTCGGCGGTCTTGCGCTGGGCCGCGGTGTCCAGCAGTTTCTGGATCCTGGCCGTTTCCTTGTGCATCGCATCATGGTCTTTTCGCAGGTGAGCCACGTCTTTGGCTCTGTCCGGGCTGCGCTGCAAGAGCTTATCGAACATCAGGTCTTCAGTCGGGTGGTGCACGGCATCGGTGTACTCGTGCATGTAATGCACGATGTCCTGAATCAGAAAAAAATCGCCTGCCGCGGTGAGCTCTGTCGCGTTCAGTTGTTCTTCCAGCGTTTCGAGCAACAGGCTCAGGTACCGATGTTCGTCACTGAGAGTAACGATTGCGTCAGGGAGTCTTACCGTCGGGACAGCCACTATCCGGACTCCGCAAGTGTGGTGATGTCGGTGTCAGCGACGGCACTGTCCTGTTCCGGGTAGAGCCTCGAAACGGCAAATTGCAGCTTTTCCGAATAGTAGTTATAGGGATCGAATACCTGCCAGTCCTCGCGGTCCTGCACAAGCCGGTCGGCGATCGCGAGCAGCACCCAGGGATTGACGGACATACCGATGTGCGAAGACAACACCCTGAGGTTTTCTCTCGGTGCTGAGTTGTCGCTCTGTTCGATGATGTACTGCGGGATAATGGACGAGGCTTCGTCAACAACGCCATCCAGGGGACTATGGATCGAAATACAGGGCAGAGCCGGCCGGTCAGCATCCCAATGCAGCAGCCCCGCGCGACCAGCGAGTTCCGCATGTGACTGGCGATTCATCCAGTAACCAAATGTGCTGACAACACGATTGACGTGTGTGGTCAGGTAAGGGTGAAAGGACGGTGAGCCGAGCATAATGACGCGGTCAACAAACTCAGGCATTTGCAGCGCAAGTTCCCTTGCGTAGACGCCGCCGAGGCTCTGTCCGACCAGGGATACTGGCGCCGAGTGCTTGTTTGCGAGTTTCTCAATCGTGCCGCCGACCTTGTCGATCATGTTGTCCAGTTGTTCGCCCCAGCTTGTTTCCTGTGGGCCGAGATTTCGGCCAAGGCCCCAGCTCTGTGCCTCGAATCCGTGGCGATTGAGGTAACGATTAAGCCTTAGCAGCGTGTTGCCCGATGCCAGAAAGCCCGGAAACGTAACCACAGGCCGATTTCCACCGCCATGCGGCGTGACTTTGTTCCAGACGCAGCTGCTGAGCATGCTGGTTGCCAGCTCCGCTCTCGCACCGAGCAGGTCCATCTGGAGCTTGAATAAATCAGTCAACATTGTCTTTTCGGTCGCAATTCTGCCAGCTTAGTTCAGACTCATTGGTATCGGTGGCGATTACAATACGGATATTGCGCATTTTTCCAACCCCAATTGCGGCTCATAATGGGCCCGTCGTGATCAACGGAATCGACACGTGAACGAGCGGCTAAAATCCGGTGCAGCTACGCGCCAGCGAATCCTTGTGGCTTCGTTGCTGCTGTTCAATGAACAGGGCGAGCCCAGGACGACGACCAATGACATCGCCAACGAAGTCGACATCAGCCCCGGCAACCTGCATTACCATTTCCGCAAAAAGTCGGACCTCGTTGACGCGTTGCTCGCAGAGTTTCGCGTAGACGCGAGGCGCGTGCTTCAGCCGTCAGAATCGGACCAGGCTTCGCTCGAGAATTTCTGGATGTTTCTGCACCTTCTCCTTGAATTAACCGCTGCATATCGTTTCCTGTTTCGCGACATGGAGTCCCTGACTTCCAAGTACCCCAATGTCGGCAGGGCGATGCAGCATTTTGCGAAGGGGCTTGCTGCAGCGTTTGAATATCACCTGCAGATCCTGGCAGACGGCCGTATTCTGAGCCCTGGCAGCGACGAAATGAATGTCGTTGCCAGGGACCTCGCGGTCATCGCACTTTTCTCACAACGTTTCGATGCACTCATCGACATATCATCCACTGCCGACGTCTCGTCACTGCGCATCGCCCGGTCAATTCTCAACGTATTGAAGCCGTTCGTCGCCGCAGGCGCCGCCGAGCACCTGGATGAATTGGCAAGTCACTACGAAGCGTCTGGCTAGCTGCCCAAGCTCTTCTGAAACTTTTTGAAAGACGCCTGATATTTATCGCGTGCGACTTCGCCGTCTTTCACTAACTCGTCAAACTTGTTGCCGACTTCCGTCTGAATAGTCGAGATGAGTCCCAGACTTGCCAGGAAAACCTTGTTTGCGATGATAAACGGCTGCCCGATCATGCTGTCTTCCAGCATCTCAAATACGGATTTGTCTGGTTTCTTCCGCGCAGCTACTTTCTTTTTTGCTACTTTCTTTTCTGTCATGGTTTTACTCCTTGCTTACCTTTTCCTGTTTCACTTCGACCGTTACTTTCGCCGCCGGCTTTGCCGCAGCTTTTGGTTTTGCGGCCGAACGGGTTTTCTTACGCGTCGTCGGTGCTTTGCCGTCAAGTTCCTTCAGGATCTTATTCAACTTCCTGTTGAGCCCGTCGATGTCTTTCTTGGTCGGCACGTTTAGCCGTTTCATGGCATCTGCGACTCGTGAGTCGAAAACATCGTGCAGCGTGTCGAGTTTCGATGTGTCGCGAACCTGGTCAATAAGCCCGGTCGCTTTCGACTGCGCATCGCTGGTCATGTCACGAATCGCATCCTGCACGTCATCGATCAGGGATTCGGTCTTCTTGGATGTCTTGTCACGAAAGTTCTCACCCTCTTTGACGAGCGTATCGAAGGTCTTTACGCCCACTTGTTGAGCGTTTGACAGCGCACCGAGACCAGCCAGGAACACATGTTCGAACTGTTCCGCAATCTCGCCGATTTTCGAGCCGCTATCTCTTTGTTTTGTTTCATGTTTTACTGTAGTCATTGCCCTCTCCTAAGAGTTGTATTGTTGCCATGACCAGAAGCGTACCTGCTAGGATTAGGGTGTTCACACTAGAACTCGACGGAATTTCGCGCATTCATGAAAATCAGACGTAACCATGATCTGGGGCTGGAGGAAGCCAGGAACCGGATCGACCACATGGCTGAGCAGCTCGGGAAACAGTACTCAATGACGTCGAGCTGGAATGG
>CALZHX010000338.1 GCA_945787435.1 uncultured Woeseiaceae bacterium | reverse complement strand
TTAGAAAAAACATTTAAAATGTTGTTTTCTAATAGATTCCTAACCAAGCCGGAATCGATTTCCAGGACTCACCGAGCGACTTGTCGAGACGCCTGTAATCAGGCTCAAAACGACCTACGCGCTGCCAAAACCGCCTGGAGTGGTTCATATGCTGCGCGTGGCACAGCTCGTGGATCATCAGGTAGCGCAGCAAAGCCGGGTCGAGGAACAACAGGCAGTAGTTGATACTGATGGTGCCGGTACTCGAGTGGCTTCCCCAGCAGGTGCGTTGCCCCCGGACGTGCATCTTCCTGAACGGATCGCCTGTCATCGCTGACAATGAGCGCAGTCGTGGCAGGAATTCCTTCTTTGCAACCGACGCCAGCCAGCGCTTGAGCGCCATCACACAGAGCTTGTCGTCGCCAGTCCGCCCGCTCAGCGTAACAACGCCTTTGCTGCACCGGTAACGAACCGTGTCCGCGTCGCGGCGGCGCTCGTAGCGCACGCGAAACCGCTGCTCGAGCGCCGGAAATTCGATCAGGTTGGGCAATACGAACGGCTCGGGAGGCAACACTGCAGCAAATGACGCCCTCGACCTGTCGATCCACTCTCGGTGCTCCTCGATAAAGGCCTGCACGTCCCGCGGCCTGGTTCGCCGTGGCACAACCACCTCGACACGCCCACGCGGGAACACCTTGATCGACAGGCGGCGGGCACGCTTGCTTTCGCGCACAGAAAAGCCCGGCGAATCGCCAGGCTCTTCGGTATCTGAAAATAGTCTGAGTTGTTCCGCCGCGCTCTGCACGGCGCCTATTCTACGGATGGTCGCCTGAGAAGCGAACCGCATCGCTCATCGACATCTCGCCCTCGACACCGCCAACCTCAGCAGTCTCACTGATATAGAGCTTGACCTCACGTTCCAGCACGATACTGCCCTCTACGACCGATCCTGGCCCGATGACAACCTCTGGCGGCTTGTTTTTCTTGCCGCTGCGGTTCCACATGCTGGGCTTCTCGATGATGATGTCACCCTTGACGACCGACGCGTCACTCAAGTCGACATTGCCAGCGACGGTGCTGATATTGCCACCAACCTCACTGCCTTCGAGTTCGATGGAACCATTGACGTTGCTGACATTCCCCGCCACGACGGCGCCCTTCTCGAGCGAGATCCGACCGTTCACAGCTTCGACCTCGCCACTCAGTTGGCCACCTTCACCCACAGTAACCGAGCCATTGACCGTCTCGAGGCTATGCGCGGTGACATTGTCGTCCAACTTGACGCTGCCGTTCACCGTGCTCGCATTCTCGATCTTCGAGTTCTCATCAACGCGAATCTTGCCGTTGACCGTGTTGAGCGATCCTGTGACAGTCGCGCCTTCGCCTACCGAAATACTGCCGTTGACACTGGTCTCGCCATCGGATTCACTGCCTGCTTCGACACTAATGCTTTTGTTTACACTGGCACCGTAAACCGGCACGGTCATCAACAGAACCAGTAATCCTATGGTGAATGCGCTCTTGACTAATGCTTTGCTCATTTTCAGACCCCCTTGGCATTGGTACCTATTAGATACCCCCGATCGGCGATCGGTTGCAACAGGGATTGAAAAAAATGCCGTATGAGTTGATCGATATCGGCACCAATCTTACCCACGACAGCTTCGATGAAGACCGTGACGAGATCATGCAGCGCGCAAATGACGCGGGCGTCTCCAGAATGATCATTACGGGCAGCAGCAACCAGGGCAGCCTCGACGCCGTAAATCTCGCCGAAACCGAGCCCGGGCGGCTATATGCCACCGCAGGAGTGCATCCGCATCATGCCGCCGATTTCGACGACCGCAGCGCCGACCTGATTCGCGAGTTGGCTGCCAGGGACGCCGTTGTTGCCGTGGGAGAGTGCGGACTGGATTACTTTCGCAATTTTTCGCCTCGCCAGGCGCAACTGGCCGCGTTTCAGTCGCAGCTGGACATAGCGGCTGAGACCGCCATGCCGGTCTTTCTGCACCAGCGCGATGCGCACGACGACTTTGTCGAAGTGCTGGAGCCGATGCTGCCACGGATTACGCGTGCCGTTGCGCACTGCTTCACGGGCGAGCACGAATCCCTGCGTGAATACCTCGCAATGGGGTTGTGGATTGGTATCACTGGCTGGATCTGCGATGAGCGCCGCGGCGCCCACCTGCACGATATCGTTTCGGCCGTTCCGGACGATCGGCTCTTGATTGAGACGGACGCGCCCTACTTGCTGCCGCGCACGATCCAACCGAAACCAAAAACACGGCGCAACGAACCGGCCTACCTGCCGGAAGTGCTGCGTGTAGTTGCCGAAGCGCGTGGACAGACTGAAGAGCACGTAGCCAGGATTACGACGGAGAACGCAATTCGCTTCTTTGCGCTGTAACGGGACGCCACATGACCAGGTCGTTGTAGATCGCCTGGCCAAGTTTGAAATCCATCGTGCCAACCTGTTCAAAACCGTACTTGCGATAGCAATTAACGGCCCAGGGCGCGTCTTCCCAGACGGTAAGCCAGACACCTTCAGCCGACTGCTCACGCGCATACCGCGTGGCGGCATCTATCAACCGGCCGTCATTTTTTTCGATGCGAGTACATCTGGTCCACCTGGGTACCGAGAGCCGCTTTGCGAATCAGGTCCCAGTGCGGTTTGAATGCCTCGATCTTGAACTTCGCTGCAGACTTGTCGGCCTCGCCGAACTCGCCCAGCAACTGGTCGAGATCACTGACGAGACTCGGTACACCCTTGGTGAACTCTGCGCCGTCGAGAAACAGGATGCGGCCGGCAACCGGTACCTGGCGAACGATATGCCTGACTGCGGCGATGCGATCGTACAATGCGGCTTGCGGATTAGAAAACGTGAAACGGCGTTCCTTGCTGATGACAGTCCATTCCTGCATCTTGTCGCTACCGAACACAGTCCCGGTCGCGTCCTTGATGTCGACGATCAGCAATCCCTGCGATGTCAGTAACAGGTGATCAATCTGGATTTCGCCATCGTCTCCGTTGGGTATCAGCAATCCGTCGATACGATCATGACTGATCTCGCCGAGAATTCGTTTGAGCCGACTGCCACCTCGATTACGCCGGTACAGGTACCAGCCGAGCAACAGGACGAGTACTGCCGTCCCGAGGAACCAGGGCGTATTAGCTGCTGTGAACAACTCATCCATCTGCGAAATGTGCCCCCATCGCTGCGGCGAGCGATCGCAAGTCAGGTTCAATGGACTCGCAGCGACTCGGACGTGACAGGATGGCGGCCAGTTCATCGGGCAACGGCACGGCCTCGCCAATCAGAGGCTCAACAACCGTTTCGAACTTGGCCGGGTGTGCTGTCGCCACGAGGATCCAGTCATTGGCCGTGCGCAGCTGTTGGTCGAATTGCCGCCAGGTGTGCGAGGCGGTCGCTGTATGCGGACAGGTCGCGAAACCGAATTCGGCGAAATCCTTGCGAATACTGGCCTCGATCTGTTCGTCGTCGACAGATAACACGCCGAGACAGTCGCGCAGCACATCGGCTTCGCCAATGATGTTGCGCAGACGCTCCATATTACTGGGATCACCGACGTCCATTGCTGATGCCAGCGTTTGTACGCTGGCGCGCGGAATCCACTCGAGCGTCTCGAAATACTCGGGAATCGTACGATTTGCGTTGGTCGCAAGCACTATCGGTCCGATTGGCAAGCACATTTCACGGGCCATGATACAGGCCAGTGCATTGCCAAGGTTTCCTGTCGGGATCACAAAGCCGGGTTTCCTGCCGGTTTCCCGGAAGTGTCGCAGACTCGCATCGGCGTAATACGTAGCCTGTGGCAACAATCGGCCGATATTGATGCTGTTTGCCGAACTGAAACGATAGTGGCCATTGAGCACGTCATCCGCGAGCGCCGACTTCACGAGCGCCTGGCAGTCATCGAACGCCCCTGAGACAGTTAGCGAGAGCACGTTATCGCTCCAGCAAGTCAGCTGATGCGCCTGTCGGGCCGACACGCGGCCATCCGGGAACAGCACAACCACGCGCATGCCCGGCCTCTCATTGAATGCAGCGGCTACAGCTCCACCCGTGTCGCCCGATGTAGCGACGAGGATCGTCAGGGGCAATGACTCATCGCCTTCCAGTCGCGTGAGGCAGGCAGCCAGAAAACCGGCGCCAACGTCTTTGAAAGCTGCTGTCGGGCCATGATAGAGCTCCAACAGGCCAGCCCGGCTGCCGCCGTTCGGTAGTGGCGTCACAGGAATTGGAAAGCTAAAGGTCTCTGCAAGAACGTCGGCAAGCTCATCCCTTAGTGACGAATCTGTGAAGAACGGTTGCAGAAGAACAATAGCGACCTCGGGAAGGGTTGCCGCAGCCGTGAAATCGTCGACTGAAAATGTCGGCAATTCGACAGGGACATAGAGACCACCGTCAGGCGCAATGCCGTTGACGAGTGCCTTGTCGAGGCTGACCTCGGGGCCACCACGTGTACTGACAAACCGCATGCTCAGGTCACAATATGCGCACCCGGCGCATCCAGCGGGCTTACCCAGGACTGGCAATCAATGCCAAGCGCGCGGCAAGCCTGCTCCATCGCCGTCGCGAGGTTGCTCGCCTGGTTGTCTTTACACAGCGCAAATATGCTCGGCCCGCTGCCGGATAAACTGCAGCCGAGCGCACCGCCGCGCATCGCCGCTTCCTTGACCGCATCGAAGCACGATACGGCGGCCGATCGTTGTGGCTCGATAATCACATCCTTGAGCGTCTTACCAATGAGATCAATGTCGTCCGTGGCACAGGCGGCGACAAAACCACCAAAATAAGCCTGCTGCTCGATCCACTGATCCATCGTGTAGGCCTTCGCCAGTTTACGGCGCGCATGCGCAGTATTGACCTGCAACTCTGGATGAATGAGTACGGCTTTGACACCCGTCGGAACGGGCAGACGCAGCATCTCTGGCAGCAGAACTGGCGGGCAGAAAATCATGCCGCCCATCAGGCTTGGCGCGACGTTATCAGCGTGCAGGCCGCCGCTGGCATATTGTTCACCGACAAGCGCATATGACAAGAGCTGCTCGGTCGGCAGCGGTGTACCGAGCAGCTGATTGACGGCAAACACGCCCGCAACGGCGCACGCGGCTGAACTGCCCATACCGGACTGCAGCGGCACACCCTTGTAGACCTTGAGCTCGACGCCATGCGAATCGCCATAGTCATTCCATAGCGCCCTGGCCGCGATCGATGCCGTATTGTGATCCGGGTCCGTCGACAGGTAGGGATGCGGCTCGCCGTCGAGGCCGCGCACTT
>CALZHX010000337.1 GCA_945787435.1 uncultured Woeseiaceae bacterium | reverse complement strand
CAGTAGGAGCACTTCACCGGCGAGCACCTTGAGCTCACCCGTTTTCGTCCGCAACAGGGTGCCATGCGCGCCGACGATATCACCGACATCCCATTTCTTGAATGCCTGGTACACACCGTCGGGAAGCCTATCGCGCTCCAGGCGCAGCTGAATCTGGCCTGAGCGATCCTGTAATTTCACGAAACTCGCCTTACCCATGACGCGCTTAGCCATCATGCGCCCCGATACGCTGACCTCGATCGGGTCTTCGGCAAGTGCGTCATTGTCGTGCGCATGAAACGTCTGCTGCAGCTCTCCCGCTGTAGCATTGCGGCGGAAATCGTTCGGGAACGGGTTCCCTTGCTCTCTCAGGGCATCCAGCTTGCCGCGCCGTTCGGCGATGAGCTTGTTTTCGTCCGGCTTGTTCTTGTCTTCAGTCACGAATTATCAGTTCCCTACAGTCCCTGTTTCAGGCTGGCTTCGATAAAATTATCGAGTGCGCCATCGAGTACAGCCTGAGTGTTACCGGTTTCGACACCGGTACGCAAATCCTTGATACGGCTCTGGTCGAGTACGTAGTTTCGAATCTGACTACCCCAACCAACGTCGGCCTTACCTTCCTCTACCACGGATGCCTCGGCACGGCGCTTCTGCAGCTCGAACTCATACAATTTGGCTTTGAGCTGCTTCATCGCCTGCGCCTTGTTCTTGTGTTGTGAGCGGTCGTTCTGGCACTGCACGACGATGTTCGTCGGCAAGTGCGTAATTCGTACGGCCGACTCGGTTCGGTTGACGTGCTGTCCGCCCGCGCCGCTCGCACGATAGACGTCAATACGCAGGTCCGAAGGATTCACTTCGATATCGATATTGTCATCCACTTCGGGCGACACAAATACAGACGCAAATGACGTGTGGCGCCTGTTACCCGAGTCAAAGGGTGACTTTCGCACGAGGCGATGAACGCCTGTCTCCGTGCGCAACCAGCCATATGCATACTCACCAGTCATATGTACCGTCGAACTCTTGATACCGGCCACCTCACCAGCCGAGGCTTCAATGACCTCGGCCCTGAAGCCGTGCGCTTCTGCCCAGCGCAGATACATACGTAGAATCATCTCTGCCCAGTCCTGCGCCTCGGTACCACCAGCACCTGACTGAATATCGATGTAAGCGTTATTGGCGTCCATCTCACCAGAGAACATGCGACGAAATTCGAGACCAGCCAGTTTTTGCTCGAAGCGACCAATGTCCTGCTCGACCTCCGCCACCGTGTCAGCATCGTCTTCTTCGACGGCCATGGACAACAACTCCCCGGCGTCGTTGAGACCCGTAGAGAGTTCATCGAGAACGATGACAACCTGCTCGAGCTGCGCGCGCTCCTGGCCCAAAGCCTGGGCACGCTCCGGCTCATTCCACACGTCGGGTTGTTCGAGCTCTCGCCGGACCTCGGTCAGGCGCTCGGCCTTGCCCTCATAGTCAAAGGTACCTCCTCAACGCATCGGTGCGCTCGGTGAGGTCGGCTATGGTCTGTTTTATCTGACTCGTTTCCATCGTGTTGTCCGGCGGTGCAGCGCGCGATCTTATCAACCCCCGGCCTGCAACGCAGCAATTTGTTCAACGATGAGTTGCGGCGACTCGACTCCGCGCCACTCGTTGACGTCGAGGCGGTAGGCTAACTGCACAACGCCGCGAAACGCAGGTCCTGCCTGGTTGAACGCGATCGCATCGATGACATTGTTGCCGTCGACGGCTTTCAGGCGCATCTTCAGGTGATTCTCGCCAACCGTGCGCTGCTCAATCAGCTCGAAATCGCCGTTCCAGGTCGGTTCAGGAAAACCGGATCCCCAGGGGCCGGCATTGCGCAAGGTCTGTGCGAACGCCAGACTCAGCGCCGCGCCTGGCAAGACGCCATCACTGACGATCGCACCGGAAAAATCGGCATTCGGATAGAGCCGCGTCATTTGTGCGGTCACGGCATCGGCGAAGGTCGTGTAGTTTTCTTCTGCTATCGTCAGCCCTGCCGCCATAGCGTGCCCGCCAAACTTCTCGATCAATCCCGGGTACGTGCTCGACACAGCCTCGAGCAGGTCACGTGCATGCACCCCGACGATAGATCTTGCCGAGCCCTTCAGATGACCATCACTTTCCCTGGCAAAGGCGATCACCGGGCGGTGGCATTTTTCCTTTACACGAGACGCTATGAGCCCGACGACTCCCTGGTGCCACGACTCGTCGTAAACACACACACACGACGGCCACTTTTTCGAATCGAGTGAATCAACGTAAGCGAATGCCTGCTCGCGCATTGTCGACTCGATGTCACGACGCTGCTTGTTAATGTCATCAAGCAGGGTTGCAAGTTGCGCGGCAATCGCGTCATCGTCGGTCAGCAAACACTCTATACCAACAGACATATCCTCGAGACGACCTGCCGCATTGAGGCGTGGACCGGCCGCAAAGCCGAGATCGGTGCTGACGATTCGAGATAACGTGCGACCGGCTTGCGCAAGCAGGGCTCGAATACCTGTCACCGTTTTACCCGCGCGAATTCGACTCAGTCCCTGTTGCACGAGGATGCGGTTGTTGTGATCGAGAGGCACGACATCTGCAACAGTACCCAACGCGACAAGGTCGAGAAACTTCGCCGGAACCCGGGCACATCCCTTCTCTCCCTGTTTCTCCAGCGCCTTCCCGAGAGCGGCCATGACATAAAACGCGACGCCAACCCCCGCGAGATTGCGGCTCGCAAATGTGCTGCCGACCAGGTTCGGATTAACGATCACGTCAGCCTCGGGAAGCTCTTCCGCAGGCAGGTGATGATCGGTGACCAGTACGGCTATGCCTGCCTCTTTCGCGGCACTGACGCCAGCCAGGCTCGAGATACCGTTGTCGACCGTGACGATGAGTTGCGGCGATCCCTCGGCGGCGACTTGCACGATCTCAGGTGACAGCCCATAACCGAATTCGAAGCGGTTTGGGACCAGGTAGTTTACGTTCGGGAATCCGAACGCACCCAGACATCGCAGCATCAATGCCGTGCTGGTTGCGCCGTCGACATCGAAGTCTCCAATGACAACAATACGATCTTGTTTGTGTTTGAGCAGCAGCTCGACTGCAGCGTCTACGCCCTCAAGTGACCCGACAGGTGCGAGACCTGCTAAACCGTAGTCAAGTTGTTCAGGCGATGTCACACCGCGCGCGGCAAACAGGCGGGCAAGCAGCGGATCCAGCGAATCCAGCTCACTCGCCTGGCTGGATCCAGGTGCTCTGCGCGAAGTGACAGGCCGATGAGATTTCACTCTGCCTGATCCAGTAACGGCGAGCCGCGGCGCCAGACCCGCCGGCGATGCGCCGGTACGACGGACGCCTCAATGCCGTCGCGGAACATCAGCGTCAGCTGTGAGACACGCCCGGAACGAAGCAGGTCCCTAAGGTCACCGAGACATCGTTCCAGCAGTTCGGGATCATCCTGTTCCGGGATCACGGCGACGAATCCCGCTACGGATGCCTCGACACAGGATGGAATATCTCCAGGCCAATCGGCGACAACACCGGTCTTACTCAGCCAGTGCCCCATCAGCAGTGGGTCATGGCTGAACAGTGGCGGTTGTGGAACCGTTTCCTGCTCGGGTGCGGTACCGCCTCCCCAAAACCACAGGCAGTTGACGGGTTGCAGGCCGGCCTCCTGTCGTCGCAAATTGACCTCGTGATCGTGCAGCGCCATTTCGACCTCCGACACGAGGCTTCGATAGTCGCCAGCGCCCTCACCGGCTGGCATGTATTCGTTCGGCATATCTCGATGAACGACATAGGAAGGCACTGCTGCAGTCGCAATCGGCGCACTGGCCCGCAAATAGCCACAGGAACCGAGCCGTGCGAATCCATAATTGTCGGTGTTAGCGAGCGTCGCCTGAAGGTGATCAATCAGCGGCCGCATATCGGCAGCAGGCGCGTCAATAGCGTCCTGCGCATGCAGACACAAATGATCCATGCGCGGCTCCAGGTAGACCGGATCGGCGGCGGCAATCCAGACGGTCGGACGGTCGCCGGTCTGGCCCCACATGCGCAGCGCACCCAGCCCGGCTTCCGGGCATGGCATGCCCAGCTTCGCAAGAATGCTGGCAAGCAACTCCCGGGGCTCATGCAATTGAACAAGGTCGGACCTGGCGAGCCAACGCCGCAGTGATGTGCCCTTCAACCGGCCCCCGCCCACAGCAGGCAGCACAACGACTGCGGCATTCTTGTCGTAGGAGATGGTCAAGGTTTGCTCAACGGTGGGGGCTTTGTATGATGGTGACTCTGGAGTTCCATGGTAACGGAAAGACCGGGTGAAATTCACACGCGAAATGCCGGGCACGCTGACAATTCACAGCGTATCCGATGATCAGATTCGGATCGGTGACCAGGTCTTCAGTCATGCTGTTGCGATGACGGCCGCGACTCTCCTCGATGATTGGCCGGCGAAAGACATTGGCGAACTCACCGAGAGCGATTTCACCCTGTTACTGAACACGCATCCCGAGGTCATCATCCTGGGCACAGGCAACATCAACGTATTTCCGCCACGCGAACTCGTTTTTGCCATGGCACGCCGCAGCGTCGGATTCGAAGTCATGAACACGCGCGCAGCAGCGATTACGTTCAATGTTCTGGCAGGCGAAGGCCGCCAGGTGGCGGCCGTCCTGTATTCCCAATAAGGAGGTTAACTATGAACCACAAAAATTATTGTTTG
>CALZHX010000336.1 GCA_945787435.1 uncultured Woeseiaceae bacterium | reverse complement strand
AATTTCGTTGAGGTATCGTACAAACAGAGCCTTCATTGCTATTACTCCAAGTGATGCTGTGGTGCCCGGTGAGCTAGTGTTATAGTTGACTATAACACTAAAAATAGTGATTGCAAGCTTTTTCCACCGGTTTCTAGACCGAATCCGCGATGCCACGCGTTTATTGAAGGTATGGCAGCAAACGCACAGGCAATCAGGGACGGACAACTGGCGCTTTCCCGAACGGCGGAGCTCGCCTATGCTCGTCCCATGGACAATATGCCTGAAGACAGCGCCTTGATGCTGCGCTACCGCGACGGCGACGTCGCGGCCTTTGAGGTTCTCTATCGGCGACACAATGATGCTGTTTTTCGCTATTTGTTGCGCCTGTGCCAACATCGCGATACCGCCGAGGATGTTTTTCAGGATGCCTGGGGCAAGATCGTCAAGGCACGCGACAGTTACCGTCCGACCGCTAAATTTTCGACCTTCCTGTATCGCGTCGCGCACAACTGCTTCATTGATCACATCCGGCGCAACAAGCGCCACACACAGACCGCGGCCGTCGAGCCTGACAGCCAGCCGGACCCGGCCGACCTGCCGGAAGTCGAAACCGAACGCAGCCTCGCCAGGCGCCGTCTCGAAGCGGCACTACAGGATTTACCGGCGGAGCAGCGGGATGTATTCCTGTTGAGTGAGGAAGCCGGCCTCAGCCTCGACCAGATCGCCTCCGTTACCGACAGCAACCGCGAAACAGCAAAAAGTCGATTGCGCTACGCCGTGAACAAGCTGCGGGCGGCAATCGACGAGCCAGTGAGGACATCATGAACGAAGAGCGCAAACAATCCGACGCGAGCGCAGACGCTCTCGTGAGTCAGGCTTATCGCGATCTCGCAGATGAACGGGCGCCCGAGTATCTCGACCAGACAATACTCAGGGCCGCTGTAAAAGAAGCGCGTCCGCGTTATTCACGACTTATTGCCTGGACACGCCCAATGGCCTGGGCCGCAACCGTGATGCTCTCGGTTGCGATCGTTCTCGAGGTGGCCGATACGCCATCGCCTGACGTCATGTCATTTGATGAAACCAGCGACACGCTCGAAGTCCAGGCGCCCGAGACAGACGCGAAGGAAGATGGGCCATCGGATTCGCTCGCCGAGTCCCTGGTCCCCGCCAGCGAACTGACGAAAAAGCAAAGCAATGATATGCGCCAGAAAGCCACGGCTATCGCAGAGCAGGAATTTGCACTGCAGCAACCGGCCGCGCGGGAACGTGCCGACCTCTTGTCGGATAGCGCGGAATTCAAGACCAAGAACGAGGACATGCTGCGACAAGCAGGAGAAATGGCCCGGGTGCGGGTTGGCAACAACGATCAGCCATCACCAGCTGTCTCCGCTGATGTGGAACAAGAATTCGCAACCGGTCGCTCACTGGCATCGGCTGCTGCAATCAGCGCCCCTGCCGCGGATTGCGACGAAGACGCGGTCGCGACACCGCAGACCTGGTTTGAGTGCATCATCGCCCTGGAAGACGCCGGCAGGGATGATGCGGCCCGCGAACAGCGGGCCATGCTCGCAAAGGCCTTCCCCGACTTCGAACTCCGCTGAGTTTCGGTATGTAACGAGTGATGCGCGGCGCCGGCGATGCTAAAATCGCCGCCCGCCCATAACGCTTCTTCAACGCACACTCAGGACACCAAGATGAAGTCACCTGTACGAGTCACAATTACCGGCGCAGCCGGCCAAATCGGTTATCAACTTGCCTTTCGTATCGCGTCCGGCCAGATGTTTGGATCGGATCAGCCGGTTATTTTGCAACTGCTCGAAATTCCTCCGGCGTTGCCAGCGCTGAACGGCGTTGTCATGGAGCTCGACGACTGCGCATTTGCGACGCTTGCGGGTGTTGTCGCAACAGACGATCCGGATGTTGCCTTCAAAGATAGCGACTACGCATTGCTGGTCGGCGCACGGCCGCGCGGACCTGGCATGGAGCGCAAGGACTTGCTGGAGGCGAATGCGGCAATCTTCTCGGTCCAGGGGAAATCGATAAACGAGCATGCAAGCCGCGACATTCGCGTACTCGTTGTGGGCAACCCGGCAAACACGAATGCCCTGATCACGCAGAGCAACGCACCCGACATCAACCCGGCCAATTTCACGGCGATGATGCGCCTCGATCACAATCGTTCGAAGGCGCAGCTGGCGCACAAAACGGGCAGCCACGCGAGTGACGTTCGGCGCATGGCTGTCTGGGGCAACCACTCCGCAACCCAGTATCCCGATATCTTCCACGCCGAGGTCAAAGGACAGGCCGCGAGTGAACTCGTTGACGAGGCATGGCTGAGCGATGAATTCATACCCCTCGTGCAGCAACGTGGCGCGGCGATCATTGCGGCGCGCGGCGCATCATCGGCCGCCTCGGCTGCGTCGGCCGCTATCGATCACATGCGTGACTGGGCACTCGGCACACCGGATGACGACTGGGTGAGCATGGGTATCCCGGCCGATGGCAGTTATGGCATCGAGCCCGGCATCGTCTATTCCTACCCGGTACGATGCAGTGGTGGCAATTACGAGATCGTACAAGGCCTCGAAGTCAGCGACTTCAGCCGCGAACGCATGGCGGCAACCGAGGCCGAACTTCGGGAAGAGCGCGCGGCGATCGAAGAATTGCTTTGACGTGATGTCGGACATGGCAGGCCCTGCGCCTCGGTGATAGGGTTTGGTGACACGCTTTGACCTGCCCTGAGGAATCGTTTTGTACAGTTTTCTAATTAGCTTTTCGTGGTTGCTGCTGTTTGTCGGCGGCGGCATTTTTCTCGCCTATCAGCGCATTGACCTGCGCACGTCGACGATTGCGACGGGTCTGGCTCTGCTCGCCTACACTATTTTCGGCAACGGCTGGTGGCTTTGGCTACTGCTGCTCTGGGCACTTTTCGGTCTGATGATCATTCCGAACCTCGTCGAACTGCGGCGCGAGAAAATTACGCGACCGCTGCTGGACGTCTACCGCAAGATGCTGCCGTCGATGTCTGATACTGAACGCGAAGCGCTCGAGGCCGGCAACGTCTGGTGGGACGGCGAGCTGTTTTCGGGGATGCCCGATTGGGAACAGCTCATGAAATTCCCGGCACCCGAGTTGTCCGTGGAAGAGCAGGCCTTTATTGACGGCCCATGCGAAGAACTCTGTCGCATGATCGATGATTGGCAGATATGCCACGAGCTCGCGGACATACCGAAGAACGTCTGGGAGTTCATCATCGAGCATCGCTTCTTCGCGATGATCATTCCGAAGAAATACGGCGGACTCGAGTTCTCCCCCTACGCCAGCGCGATAGTGCTGACCAAGTTGGGCGGTCGCAGTCCTACCGTCGGATCGACAGTCGGTGTGCCGAACTCTCTCGGTCCTGCCGAATTATTGCTGCACTACGGCACCGACGAACAGAAGGACCACTACCTCCCGGGTCTCGCCGCGGGCACAGAGATTCCGTGTTTCGCGTTGACCTCACTCGAGGCAGGGTCTGATGCTGCCGCACTGGTAGATAGCGGCGTAGTGTGCAAAGGCAAATGGAATGGCAAAACAATCACCGGCATCAAGCTCAACTGGGACAAGCGTTACATTACGCTCGCGCCGGTCGCAACTGTGCTCGGGCTTGCCTTCAAGCTCAGTGACCCCGATCGCCTGATTGGCGACAAGGAAGACTATGGCATTACGGCGGCGCTGATTCCGACCGATACCGCCGGCGTAACAATTGGCCGGCGACACGATCCACTTTCGATTCCATTCCAGAACGGCCCGACATCGGGCGAAGACGTATTCCTGCCACTTGACTGCATCATCGGTGGCCAGGACATGGCCGGCAAGGGCTGGAAAATGCTCGTCGAGCTACTGTCGGTCGGGCGCGCAATATCGCTGCCGGCGGCATCCTGCGGCGGTGGCCAGACCGCAAGCTACGCGGCCGGCGCCTACACGCGCATTCGCAAACAGTTCAACACCTCGATCGCGAACTTCGAGGGTGTTGGCGAAGCGCTGACGCGAATCGGTGGCAACACCTACATCATCAACGCTGCGCTGTCCGTAACATCGGCGGCTATCAGCCAGGGCGAAAAACCGGCCGTGCCGTCAGCTATCCTCAAGTACCACTGCACCGAACTCGGCCGCAAGATCGCGAACGACTGTATGGACGTGCATGGTGGCAAAGCCGTCATGATGGGCCCGAACAATTACGCCGGCCGCCCTTATATGGCGACGCCAATCTCGATCACGGTTGAGGGCGCGAATATTTTGACTCGCAGCCTCATCATTTACGGTCAGGGCGCCATTCGTTGCCATCCGTTCGTACTACCGGAGATGCATGCAGCCGGCGACGAAGATGCCGAGCGCGGACTGATCAGGTTCGACAAGGCGCTGTTTGGGCATATTGGCTATGCAATCAGTAACCTCGCGAGGTCGTTTTTCCTTGCGCTGACGCACGCCAAGTTCAGTAGCGTGCCTCTTAACACGCCGACACGCCGTTACTATCAGAACATTAACCGCTACAGCGCGGCTTTCGCGCTCGCATCCGACTTCGCGATGCTGACGCTCGGCGGCGGGCTGAAGAAGCGTGAACTCATGTCAGCCCGGCTCGGCGACGTACTCAGCTCGATGTCACTGGCTTCAACGGTGCTCAAGCATTTCGAGGACCAGGGCCGCCGCGCAACAGACCTGCCGCTTGTCGAATGGTCGATTCGCACACTGATGTACCAAGCCCAGGAATCGCTGCACGCTTTCCTGCGCAACTTCCCGAATCGTTGGGTTGCTGCGTTTCTGCGTGTGTTTATTTTCCCGCGTGGCAGGACGTATTCCGCACCATCTGATGAGTTGTCTCACAAGGTCGTCGAATTGATGACGCGCACAGGCGAGGCACGCGAGCGACTTAGTCGTGACGCTTACACGACGCTTGAACCGGGCAATCCGCTCGGCCTGCTGCAGGAGGCGCTCGAACTGTCAGAAACGTTCGCACCGATGGAGCGTCGCCTCAAGCAGGCGCAGCGAGAAGGCCTGATCAAGCCCGAGTACCTGGGTGACCAGATTGACGAAGCCGGACGTACCGGTGTTGTCAGCAAGAAAGAGGCGGCCGAGTTGCGTGATTACCATGATAAGGTGAGGGCGCTTCTCGCGGTGGACGACTTTGGACCCGGGGAGCTTGGCCGACCGACGAGCCAGGAAGCGCAGCCATTGGACGTGTCGCAGGAAACGGCACGCCCTAAAAAGGCAACGAAAAAGAAAGTCCAGCGCAAGAAAGCGTCGAAAAAGACCCGCAAAAAAACCGACTAGCCTATGACAAGCCATTCCGGACCCATCTATGAAGTCAATTTCTTCGTAGCGCCGGATATTGCTGATGAATGCGAACACCGGATCGAAGAACACGCGCGCCGCGTGTTGCTCGACCCTGCCGTCGCCGACTGCACGATATTCGCCAGGGACAACGACGACCAGGGCCGCCTGCGCCGTGTTTGCCTGCACAACCTGACCGGTGACGATGTCCTCGATGACTTCATCGACGGTCCCGGCAGCGAGCTCGAGGCCCAGCTGGCCGCTGAGTTCGGCGAGCTGGTAGAGGTTCACTCACGCGTCCTTCGCGAAGATCAGCTTACGGAACTGCTGCCGGAGGCATCGCCGAATTGCCTCAATTGCGGCGCAAGACTCCGCGGACAATATTGCGGCACCTGCGGTCAGCGCTCGCGTAGCCGCCTGATCAGCCTCTGGGAGCTGATTTCGGACGCGTTCGGCGATCTGTTCGAACTTGACTCGCGGCTCTGGCAGACACTGGTTCCGCTCATGATTCGTCCCGGCCGCCTCACCCATGACTATCTGCAGGGACGCCGCGCCCGCTACATGCCTCCGTTTCGCATGTACCTTGTGCTCAGCCTGCTGTTTTTTGTCATTGCTTTCTTCGATCCGCAGGAAGAACTGGGCTTGTTGTTCGAGCCAGAACCGGCGCCTGTTGCGGAGGAAGAGGCGGCCGAGCAAGTTCAGGAGGTCGTTGTTGAACTCGACGAGCAGGGCATCGACATCGATGAGGACCTGTCCGGAAACCTGCAAATTGACGAGAACGGCTTTCGCTTAACGCTCGATGAGGACTACGTCGGGGAGGATGAAGCGTGCAATGTCGACGCAAGCGACCTCGAGGAATTGCCAGCCTGGTTGTCTCGACGGCTGACTGTGGAACGCTTACAGCGCGTTTGCGAGCGCACGCGACTCGATAACGGCCAGATGCTCAAGGACAACCTGGTCGACAATATCCCGGCTGCGCTGATCGTACTGCTGCCGCTTATGGCCTTTGTGCTCAAGGCGCTGTACCCGCTGTCCAAGCGCTACTACGTTGAACACCTGTTGTTCTTCGTGCATTTCCACGCCTTTTTCTTCCTGATTCTGACGCTGCAGATCCTGTTCTATGGTCTCTCCGAAATGATCAGCATCCCTGAGGAAATCGCAATACTTGCGATCGTCGTTACGTCATTCTACATAGCGATCTACCTGTTCGTTGCAATGCGGCGCGTCTACGGCCAGGGGCGCATCATTACGTTCCTGAAGTACATCGCACTGGTTACCGCGTACTCTATGGGCTTTGCGTTTACGATGCTCGGCGCTCTGGCGATTGCCGCATTCTCCATATAGGCTAGGCGTTAGCGCCACAGAAGGGAGCCGCTCGATGACAAGAAGAAATTTCATCCCGCTGGCCGTCTCGGCAGCCACATTGTTGATGCTTGTCGCTTGTGGGCAGCGGGACGCCGAGCCGGTCGCCGCTGAAGAACCCGCAGCCGATGCGGCTGTAAGCGAACCTATGGCAATGCCGCGCACCGCGTCTCCGCAAGGCGCGCGGGTATTTTTCATAAGTCCTGTTGACGGCGACACCCTATCGAATCCCGTCGCTATCGAGTTCGGTATCGAGGGCATGAGCGTCGTGGCGGCCGGCGTGAACGAGTCCCACTCAGGCCATCACCACCTGCTGGTCGATACCGGGGTGCCTGATGCCGGACTGCCCATACCGGCGGATGCGAATCACATTCATT
>CALZHX010000335.1 GCA_945787435.1 uncultured Woeseiaceae bacterium | reverse complement strand
TAAACAGACAGTCGGATTCTCCAGATTCCACTTGCCTGAGCGGTCGATCTTGGGAAAAGCAGGCACTCGACGTTTATCCCCAGGGCACGTAGTCCGCTGAAGCGCCACTCGCAGACTTGGTAAACAAGTGCCCAACCGCCAGGTTCCAGTCCATGCGCTCACCGGCGTACCACTGGCTTCGACAGGTCTCAGCATTAATGCCACGGTCGAAGAACTCGCGTTCCAGCCAGTTATTGATATCGTCATCTCCAACCGTTGGCAGTAACGACCAGTGCGGCAATGGTGTGTTGCGCTGATTCCTGAAGATCAACTCCCCACTCGCCATCTTGTCACAACTGAAGCCACCTTCATGGACCAGGTGATGATGACGCCTGCAAAGCAACACCAGGTTGTCCAAACTGGTCTCTCCGCCATCCGCCCAGTGCTCTATGTGGTGCCCATCCACGAATTTGTCATTGGTGCAGCCCGGAAATCGGCATCCTTTGTCTCTCATACGTAATGCGCGTCTCATCGCCGGTGGAATTGATCGTGATTTGCGGCCGATTGCCAGCGGTTCACCGTTCTTGTCTTCGTCAATTCGCAAAACGGAGCTGTCACAGGCGATCCTGCGCGACGTTTCCGCTGAAACGTTCGGGCCGTTTTCGATGTGCGGCGTTTGCCCCGAGGGCACGTGGTCCGCTGAAACGTCTGCATCAGCATCTCCCGAGTACTGCTTCTCCATCGCCATCTCGAGCGCCTTGACAATGAGCTTGCCCTGCCCGGCCGGGAAACGGCCCTTAATGACAAGGCAGCCATTCTCGTCGTAGTGATGACTTAACTGGCGGTTGTCGTGGCGCTCTTTCGCGGCCTCGGTGTCCTGCAACCTTTCGGCACGCCGGTACAACCTGACAAGTTTTTCCACATGATGTGCTGTGCCGTGTTTGGCAATCTTCAACAGGTAGTCTTCATCGGCCTCCGCGGCAATGCGTGTGACCGCCCTGACCTTGGAATAGCTGATGGCACCCTTGGCGAACCGCGCATCGATCTTCGGCAACCGTCCCAGGGCATGGGCAACGCGCACTCGCTCACGCGCCGTGTTCATGTCGATGCCGCATTTGAAATTGAGCCAGTAGGCACAGCTGTGAAAGCCCAGGTGAGCCCAGCCCTCCTGCTCATCAAATTCCCTGATCAGGGTCAGCAGGCGATGCTCCGCTGCGTAGATGTAGCTGCACAATTCGCTGATTTTTGCGCCGAGATGTTCGGCGACTTCCTGCTTGCAGGGCATGATTTTCACCACGTTATTCGAATACTGTTTATTTATACAGTATACGCTTAAGCGGTTGTTTATGAAAGAAAAATAACCCTTTTTGGCGTATCTTATTGCTCAGCCAGTGCTGTGGCACGTGCGGCCAATGCCCGAACTCTCTTCTCATCGAGCACGTCGCCCAGCGCTTCGGTCAAGGCTGCCTCGCTAAGGCCGGTCGCAGCATCTTTCCAGCCCTGGCCAACATCGAACGGCACGGACTTGAGTCGCTCCGGCACGCCCTTTCTCGCCGAAAACGCATCCTGATGGCCGACGAGCATGAGCTGCCAGAAGTCGAGGCTATAGAGAATGTTCCTGCCGTTCCGGCCGTTGTTGTGGGTCAGGACGTCCCAGACGAACATCGCGTTCCACTGCTCCTTGACGTCACACCAGGCAGAACCACCACTGCCATCTTGCTGGCGTTTCAGCTCGTCGATCCAGTTCTTGGGCAGAAACTGCAATGAGCCGTCACGGCCCTCGACAGTTCGCATAACGGCCACTGGCACCATTTCCAGATTGATGAGCTTGTCGAGTCGATAAGCGGCTACTTCGGGGTAGAAACCGCGTCCCTTGCGCTTATCGAACACGGACTCGATCGTCGACGTGCCATCGCTCACGGTGACTATGTCACGACCCGCGTCGTCCTTCTTGCGCGCGATAACCTCCCCATTGGCGAGCAGCGTTTCAAGTTGCTCGTAGCTCAGGTTTCCCTGTGGCCGTGAGCCCACCTCGCGCGGATGGTCTACAGGTGCTGCAACCGTCTCGTTGTCCTGATTGACGACCGACACACCTGCGTCTTCGATGATGAGCGCATTCGCGCTGCCGCCATAGTAGTTGTTCAACATGCCTGTATCGATTTCGATGATCTGGCCATCAAGGCGCTCGAGCACACGGCGACCTGGCGTAGGCGTATGACCGATGACAACGCGATTGGCGCCGATGGCCTCCAGTGCGCCTGACAGCTTGTCGACCTCGATCAATTCGCTGCAGACAACGTTGCCGCGATACCAGAGCGGGCCATCGAGCGAATACAAGTTCGAGCCGTTGAGAACTTTGACCAGGTCGATCGCCTTCAGGACTTCGGCGCTGCTATCGAGTGGCGGCATGTAGCGACTCAGGATCGCCGGATGATCATGAAATGCATCCGTCGGCAGCATGACACCGGCTTCATACAAAAACTCGAGTTGCTTGACGTACTCCGCCATCTCGCCGATCAGCCTGCCATTTACACCCTCGAGGCCGATTTCCTCCACCATGGGTGACAGACCGCCATGTACAAATGCCGTGCCATTGACAACTACGATTGCCGGCTTGGCAAGCAACCACTTGCCATACTTGCCATCGCTGGCAAATTCCCGGCGGTGCGCGAAATAGCCCGGTGGAAATTTTTGTCGAAATACGGTGTTCAGCGCCTCCGGGCTAAGGTCACTCTGTGCACGCTGCTGCGCATACGCGGCGAACCATCGCTCGCGTTCCTCGGGCCGCTCATCGTCCGCGAAGGCAGCATACTCGCTCGCTGAAACATAGCGAAGATCACCGACCAGGTTCATGGCCTCGTGATTACCGATCAACACGTGCACCATTCCACTGTCGGCTTCGGCCTCAACTTCGAGCCGCATGAGAAGATCCATTGCAGAACGGGAATTGGGACCACGATCCAGTATGTCCCCAACGATCACCAGGTGCGTGTCACCAGCCGACCATGCCAGCTCCTTGTCCACGACATCTGCGGCCAGAAGAGCCCCAACCAAGGCGTCATAGGCACCGTGAATATCGGCAATCGCGACGACGCGCGATACTCCTTCGTATTGCCACTCGCCCGCCCTTGCGGGCAGCGCCGCGAAGAAGAAGAACATGCAGATCAGTGCTGATTTGAGAAAGGCTTTATGCAAAATGTCTGATTCCCTACTAGAATTGTTGCATCCTGTGTCGCTTGCCACCACGAGGTCGTAATGCCGTACCTGATTTGGACCGTCACTATTGTAGCGTTGTTCCCTGCGTCATTCGCGGCCTACGCAAAGGATATTAAGGATTTTGATCCTCTGTTCGCAAGCCAGGATACGCTTGAGGTAGAAGTCGAAGGCCCGTTTGCAATGCTATCCCGGGAGCGTCCCGACGAGGAAGAGACCGACGGCAAGTTTCGTTTCACGGCAGAGGACGGCAGTACTGTCGAGTTTGATGTTCTTATTCGTGCTCGGGGCAACTGGCGACGTAATCCTGATATCTGCAAGTTTCCGCCGATGCGCCTTAACTTCAAGAAATCACAGACTGACGACACACTTTTCGACAAGCAGGACAAGCTGAAGCTCGTCACACACTGCCAGAATAATTCAGGTCGTTATGACCAGGCCGTGATCAGCGAATACCTGGCTTACCGTGCCTTTAATGTGCTGACGGATTACAGCTATCGCGTTCGGCTGTTGAAAATGAAGTACGTATTCACGGACCGGGACAACGAACTCGAAGCCTACGGCATCCTGATCGAACACGATGACCGGATCGGCAAGCGCATCAATGGCGAACCCGTGGCGATCGAGCGCGTGGCCGTGTCTGCGATCCGACCCGCTGACCTGAATCTCGCATCCGTATTCCAGTACT
>CALZHX010000334.1 GCA_945787435.1 uncultured Woeseiaceae bacterium | reverse complement strand
TTATTGTCGTTGCTACGCCGATCGCATGGTGGCTGTCGCAGTCGGATTCATCGTGGAAGCCACTTGTGCAAACGACCGTGGCGCTGCCGATTGTCCTGCCGCCGACGGTGCTTGGGTTCTATTTATTGATTGTCCTGGGTCCGGCGGGCGCGCTCGGCGGCTGGTGGGTTAAGCTCACTGGCAGCGCGCTGACATTTTCGTTTACAGGCCTGGTCATTGCGTCGTGTATCTACAGTCTGCCATTTGCGGTGCAGCCGCTGACTGCCGCATTTGAGTCACTGGGCAAACAGAAGCTCGAGGCAGCGTGGACGCTCGGTGCGAGTCGCATGGATGCGTTCTTCTCCGTCGCAGTACCTCTGTCAATTCGCGGTTATCTCGGAGCAGTGGTTCTGAGTTTTGCACATACGCTTGGCGAATTCGGTGTGGTGCTAATGGTAGGCGGCAACATCCCGGGCGAAACACGCGTTGTTTCTATTGCTATTTACGACCAGGTGGAGTCATTGAATTACACCGCCGCGCACCAGTTGGCGGCATTGCTTCTGGTGGTGGCATTTATCGCCTTGTTCGCGATGTTCTTCGTCAACCGACGGTGGCAACGATGAGTCCGGGCGCGACAATTCAGCTTCGTTACAAGCTGCAGCGCGAGAATTTTGCGCTCGACATTGATACTGAGTTGCCGATGCATGGCATTACAGCCGTCTTTGGTCAGTCGGGTGCCGGCAAGACAACGCTGTTGCGTTGTATTGCAGGGCTCGAAGATGCTGCGACGGGTCACTTGGTGGTTGCGGGCGACACCTGGGAGGACAGTTCGGCTGGGGCTTCGCGTTCTGTCCACGAACGCAACATCGGCTACGTGTTCCAGGAACCGCGCCTGTTTGATCACCTGAATGTGCGCGCCAATATCGAATACGGACAAAGGCGTCGCAATCACAGCAACGGTGCGGGAATTGACCAGGTCATCGAGTTGCTCGGCCTGCAACAGCTGTTGGCGCGTAGTCCATCGGAGTTATCCGGTGGCGAAGCGCAACGCGTCGCCATTGCTCGAGCGCTGTTGTGTTCGCCGCGCTTTGTGCTGATGGATGAGCCGCTTGCCTCGCTCGACCAGGGGCGACGTGACGAGATACTGCCATTCCTCGACCGACTGCACGTTGAGTCGCGAGTACCGATCATCTATGTCAGTCACAACATTGACGAGGTTTGCCGCCTTTGCGATCAACTTGTGGTGATCGATGCCGGTCGCGTCGTCGCTGAGGGTGAGTTGCAGGATGTGCTGGTGAGTACGGCTGTCGCGGGGCTCGGAGGTGACCAGGCTGGTTCGGTGATCCAGGGCAGGGCAGATAGCTATGATGCCGAAGACGATCTGACTCGCCTGACATTTTCGGGCGGCTCGTTCTGGGTGCCCGGCAAAGCCGGCGCTTCTGGCGCAGCACTGCGCATTCGCATTCGAGCGAACGACGTCAGCCTGTGCCGGGTGAAACCCGAGCAAAGTACCATTCTCAATGTTGTTCCTGCGGTAATAGACAAGATGCCGTTCGCCGACAGCGCGTCGGTGCTGGTGCGTTTGTTGCTTGGCAGTGAGCGCATCGTCGCTCGCGTCACGCAGCGCTCTGTGAGAGAGCTCGACCTGAAGCCAGGCGACGAGGTCTTCGCACAGATCAAGTCGGTGACAGTGCGGGCTACTTCCTGAAGTCGATATCCATCTCGGCCGCGACGTAGAACAGTGTCGCGTAGGCCGCAGTCAGGTAACGCATGTCCTCGGGAATGATCTTGTCGAAGGTATCGTTCGGCGTGTGGTGATATTTGAAATAGCCGTTCAAATTCTGGCGCAGATGCAGCGCCGGCATACCGGCTTTGCTGACTTCGCTCATGTCAGACTGCGCCTGGGCATCGTTGCCGTCATTGAACTCGATGCCGAGCGGCGCGACGAGTTTGTGCATTTCACGCACGACAGCGAGTGAATTTGGCCCAACGCCGGATTTCAGCGTATTGGCACGGCCGCCACCCGTGTCAACTTCGGCGCCCAGCAGGTGATTGTCGATATTGCCAGCGTGCTCTTTCATATAGGCATACACGCCGTAGAAGCCGATTTCCTCTCCGGAAAACAGGATGACGCGAATACTCCTCCGTGGACGCTGCTCCATCTGGCCGATGAATGCAGCGGTCGCCATCATCGAGCCTATGCCTGCACCGTCATCGAGTGCACCAGTACCTTCGTCCCATGAATCGACGTGAGCACCAAGAAGCACAAAACGGTCGGGATCCACACGGCCGGTTATCTCGCCAATAATATTCGCGCTCATTTGCGGGCCGGTATATTCGGACGTCAGGTTCATCTTGAGGACAACCGGTTTGCCCCGGCGCAGCATGTTCTGGATGAGAATGGCGTCAGGAGCAGAGATGGCCGCCGTCGGGATCATCCTGACGCCTTCCTCATAGTTGTAGCCGCTGCCTGTGTGGCCGTTGCGATTGTCGTCGATACCGACGGATCGAATGACAAGTGCCTCTGCACCTCGTTTCGCGGCTTCGACGCGACCCTTGCCGCGTGCGCGCGTACCCTCGCCGTAAGCGCCTCTGCCGGCTCCATCTTCAGGTGGCTCGTAGTCGGCCATACTGTAGGAAATGAAAGCGATCTTGCCTTTCAGCCTGTCGCCTTCGGGTACGGCCAGCAGGTCGTCATAGCTTGGAAACTCCACGACCTCGGCGGTGAGGTCGCCGTTCGTGCCCACGCTGTAGCCCAGCGCGGTCATGACGACGTTGTGCGGGTAAGGTTCGACAATTTCGGCCGTTGCCTCACCGCGGATCCAGCCCCGATCGAGTTCGACGGGCTCCGTCCAGACCCGGTCGAAGCCCAGCTCCTTGAACTTGGCCTGCGCCCAGGCGATGACACGCTGGTCACCCACCGTGCCCATTCGCCGTGGCCCGACCTCGGTAGTTACAGATTCGACAATATCGACCGACAGGTTATCGCTGAGTGCGCGTGCGCGCAGGGCGACAGCTTTGGCGGCGATATCGGCCGGGATTATCGACGGATCGACAGGGTTTTCGTTTGCGTCGCCCTGTGCAATAACAGGTGTTGAGGCCAGAGCGAGCAGTGCTGCCAGTGTCTTGAGGTTCATAAAATGTGAGCTGGTCGGAACTTATGGGGCGATTAGACTACATAATAAGTAATTCGGTCGCCATGCCCGTTCGGCCCCGAAGTTAAAATGTCCTGTCCATCCTGAGAGAGTCTTGAATATGTCCAGAATGATTTCCTTACTTGTCGTCCTTGTTTCACTGGCTGCCTGCGGTGGTGGTGGCAGCGACGGTGGCTTTGGCGATGGAGGCGGTGGTAACAACAGCGGTAATGACTGGGAGCCGGGCGTCTTTCTTGATTTCATAACCTTCTACGCCCGATGTGAGGCGCCGCGCAGCGGCACCAACCCGGCAACCGGCAATCCGTATCCGGATATGCAGGGCAGCACGCTTGATGAAAACAATTTCCTGCGCTCCTATACCGACGATACCTACCTTTGGTACGACGAAGTCACGGACACGGACCCTGGGCTTTATAACGACCCGCTGGCCTATTTCGATTTATTGCGAACCAATGCGCTAACGCCGTCGGGTACGCCAAAGGATCAGTTTCACTTCACCTACGATTCGGACGAGTGGTACCAGCTATCACAATCCGGAGTGACGTACGGTTACGGCATCACCTGGGCTTTTATATCGAATACCGCGCC
>CALZHX010000333.1 GCA_945787435.1 uncultured Woeseiaceae bacterium | reverse complement strand
TGTTGTGAGCGACAAAAAACGCGGCATTCACGAATTGTATGCGGAAGACCCGGTCGCGGCCGATGAGCTGGTCTGGGGTCGCAGAACCGACCCGATCACCCGGCGCGGCTTCCTGACCAAGAGTAGCCTGATCGCCATGTCGACGGCCGTCGGCGCCTCAATCCCATTCGCACACCTGATGCCGGGCGGCCTGATTCCGGCAGCCGTGGCGCAGACCAACGAACCGTTCACGATCCCGGGCAAAGAAGGCCTGATCATCCTGAATGACCGCCCGGTCAATGCCGAAACGCCAGCACACTTGCTGGACGACGACATCACGCCTGCAAGGTACCTGTTTGTTCGCAACAACGGCAGGCCACCTGTTACCACTAACATCGATCCTGAAAAGTGGACGCTTGAATTCGGCGGTGAATCTGCAACGCGCCCCATGTCATTCACGGTCGCTGAGCTCAAGAAGAAGTTCAGACACTACACGTACCAGTTGCAGCTCGAGTGCGGCGGCAATGGTCGCAGCGAATTCGTACCTCCTGCGCCGGGCAACCAGTGGTCGATAGGCGCTGTCGGCTGCGCAGAATGGACCGGAGTTCGGCTAAAAGACGTGCTCGAAGAAGTTGGCATTGATGACGACGCGGTCTATGTGGCCTATTACGGCGCCGATACACATGCGAGCGGTGACCCAAGCAAGGTTCCCATCTCGCGAGGTATCCCTGTCGAGAAGGCCCTTGAAGACGAAACGCTGATCGCCTGGGCGATGAATGGTGAAGACATCCCCGAGATGAACGGTTACCCGCTGCGGCTCATGTGTGCTGGCTGGCCCGGTTCGGTCTGCGGCAAATGGCTGAACAGGATCGTCATTCGAAATCAGGTTCACGATGGTGCAAAAATGACGGGGACCTCCTATCGCGTGCCTTGCAAGACCGTCGCACCTGGCAGCGTCGTGCCGGACGATGAGATGTGCATCATCGAGTCCATGCCGGTGAAGTCGCTGATCACCTTCCCGCAGTCGGGAATTGAACATGAGACAGGTAGCAAACTCGCTCTCCGCGGACACGCCTGGGCCGGCGACAGGGCCGTCGAAGCAATGCACGTGTCGATCGATTTCGGCGCAACCTGGTTGAAAGCAAGTCTTAAAGATCCGGCCAACCGCTTCGCATGGCAGCACTGGAATGCCGAGATCGAATTCCCGGAGTCTGGCTACTACGAAATCTGGGCGCGAGCCACCGACGATATGGGCCGCGCGCAGCCTATGGTACTGCCAGGCTGGAACCCCAAGGGCTACCTGAACAACGCATGCCACCGGATCGCTGTGCAGGTCGCCTGATGCGGGCGAGACGAATTCCTGTCGTGTTGGCAATGCTCATTTTCGGGGCCGGTAGCGCCTCGGGACAGGGCGTCGCACTCGACCCGATGTCGGGATTGAAGATGAACGGCGACTGGGAAATCGTGCGAGCCAATTGCATAGCGTGCCATTCACCAAAGCTCATCACACAGCAACGCGGTAGCGAAGCACAGTGGCTTCACATGATCCGCTGGATGCAGGCCAAGCAAAACCTGTGGCAGTTCGACCCCGACACCGAGAGCCGCATCATCGCGTATCTTGCAGAGAATTATCCGCCGCAGGACGACCGGCGCCGTATGGCTATTCCGCCGCGGCTGATGCCGCCGAACCCCTATGCGCCGCCGACGAAGGAGCCCGACAATGCTCGTGAATCCCTCTGATATCGTTGCCCAGGCGAAAGCCACAATCAAAGAGTGCTCAGTTACGGACCTGCACGACTGCCTCGGTGCCGACACATTGTTCATCGACATTCGCGAGCCGGTCGAATATCAACGCGGACATATACCCGGGGCCATTCATTTGCCACGTGGTTTGCTCGAGTTTGAATTGCACGCCGTCGTGGATCGCTGCCGCAAGGACATCAATATGAGCGCGGCAGAGCAACCCATTGTTCTGTACTGCGGTACGGGCGGACGCTCGGCCCTGGCGGCACTTACCGCCGAAGCACTTGGCTACAGGAACGCGAAATCCATGGCAGGTGGCATCGTCGCCTGGGCCCAGGCTCAGTTACCGATCGACTTTCCGGGCTAGTTTGGCACGCCGGCGACGCGTACTACTCACGAATTTCTACGCGTTCTTCAATGACCCGAACCTGCTCATGGTTCTCGTGAATGCGTTCGCGATCCATGAAACGCACCTCACCGTCATGCCCTGCCGATTCGAGCAGCGACCTGATCGCCTGCTGTGTGGCCTCGTCAACCGGCTTGCCCGTCATAATCATGGTGCCATCCATGTGAACCGACGTCGCAACCTTGGCGTGTTTCATAACACGCACGTCCACATTTTCACCGTGCACGGCATCAGCCACAACAACACCGTGATGTCCACTGGCGATGAGCGGCATATCGATGGTCTTGCCGTCCACGTCGAATGAGTACCCGTCTGCGTTGCGAGTCACGAGTATCGTTCGCCCGTTTTTGTCCACGATGGAGCGATTCTCTCCCTCCTGCATATCGTGCAGGTTGAAGCCCATCTCGTCGCTGTCGAGTTCGATACGTACCGCCTCGTGATCCATATCGTCCGATATCACCTTGATCTGCACTCTCGTCTGATCCTGTGCGATAGCAACCCCGAACAGCCCGATAGCAGCTACGCTCACTACAACTTTGGAAAACGCCATAACCTCATCACCCTGTTTTGTTTACACGTCATATCAGATGCGCGCCGATACCAATTCGTCGCAAATCGTACTTACCTTTCAGTCCACTCGGCAAGCGTCCTGCCTTCTCTTACCAGTTTTTCAAGCAACGGTGCCGGCGCCCAATTGTCGTCACCAAAGCGATTTCGAAATTCCTCAATGCGGGACAGCACATTACCAAGACCAACAGCATCGGCGTAATGCATTGGCCCGCCTCGCCATGCGGGAAACCCATAGCCATAGACATAGACGACATCGATATCACCCGGCCGCTGCGCTATTCCTTCTTCCAGTATCCGCATGCCTTCGTTCACAAGTGCATAGATCAGGCGATCAACGATCTCTTCGGCATCAATAGGGCTCCGTTCGATGCCGAGCGCCGCAGCTTCGCGTTCGATAATGGCCTGCACGTCAGGGTCCGATGTTCTTGCACGAGTATCGGCATCATAGGTGTAGAAGCCCTTGCCACTCTTCTGCCCTAGCCGGCCTGCTTCGACGAGAACATCGGGAACACGATAGGCCGCAGGATCACCCCGCTCTTCTTCAGGCTGCGCCTGTCGCGCCTTGTAACCGACATCAAGTCCCGCCAGGTCACCAACACTGATCGGTCCCATAGCCATACCCCAGTCATACAGGGCAGCATCAACACTCTCGGGCGATCCGCCCTCGATCAGGCAAAGCTGCGCCTCGCGGAAATAGCCCTGCAACATTCGATTGCCGATGAACCCGTAGCAAACGCCCGAAACAACAGCGACTTTGCGGATTCTTTTTGACAGCGCCATCACTGTGTTCAACACATCATCCGCCGTCTTGTCCGCGCGAACGACCTCAAGCAACTTCATGATGTGCGCGGGACTGAAGAAATGCATACCCAGGACATCCTGCGGTCGCATCGTCGCTGCAGCAATTTCGTTGACGTCCTGGTAGGAAGTGTTCGTCGCCAGAATCGCGCCGGGCTTACAAGCCTTGTCGAGGCGCGCGAAAATGTCTTTCTTGAGTTCCGGGTCTTCGAACACCGCCTCGATGACCAGGTCGACATCGCCCAAAGCGCTATAGTCCGTCGCGCCGCTGATGAGGCCTCTGCAGTCTGCGGCCTTGCTTTCGCTGAGTTTGCCGCGTTTGACGCTGCCCGCGTAGTTCTGATCAATGATCGTGAGCCCCCGCCGCAACGCCTTATTATTGATCTCGACAAGCGTCACCGAAATGCCAGCGTTGGCGAAGCTCATCGCGATGCCACCGCCCATCGTGCCACCGCCGATGATGCCGACAGATTTCACATCGCGTATTGGCACGTCGTCCGACAAGCCGGCCACCTTGGCCGCCACCCTTTCGGCAAAAAACATGTGCCGCAGCGCCACAGACTGCGGGTCCTGCATGCACTCGGAAAATAACTCTCGCTCGCGTTTCTGGCCGTCTTCAAAAGACATCGTCATTGCGCTTCGAACACACTCAACGATTCTGGGTGGCGCCGTCTGTCCCCGTGCGCGCTTGCCGAGGCCGGCAGATACATTGTCGAATACACTGTCATCGACATTCTCTACGGTTAGTTCGCTGGTCCGCCGGACCGGCGCTCGTGTCTTTGCAAGCTGGCGCGCGTAAGCCAGCGCTTCAGCAAGCAAGTCGGTACTGACAACTTTGTCCACGAGCCCGATCTCCGCGGCGCGACCTGCCGCAATCGGAGCGCCGCTCAGGATCAGCTCGAGGCTTGCCTCGACGCCCGCGAGCCGCGGCACGCGTTGTGTGCCGCCAGCCCCGGGCAACAGGCCGAGCTTGACTTCGGGCAGGCCGACTTTCGCGCTATCGAGCGCGATACGGTAGTGGCAGGACAATGCGGTCTCGAAGCCACCGCCCAGCGCGGTACCGTGCAGTGCAGCGACAATGATTTTCTCGCTGGCCTCGACCTCGTTGAGCAAGTCCGGCAACAGAGGCTCGGCATGCGGCTTGCCGAATTCCTTTATGTCCGCCCCCGCAATGAAGGTGCGCCCTTCGCAGTGAATCACCATGGCTTCGGTGTCGTCACTGGCCGCCGCCCGGATTGCGTCGAGCAATCCCTGGCGGACAGCCTGAGACAAGGCGTTAACGGGCGGACTATTGACCGTGATTACACCGATGTTCCCGTCAATTACATAATTCACGACGTCGTTCATTAGGGGCTCCAGCCATCGAATTCTGGTAGCATCTTGCCATCATGTACGGTCAGCTCATAGAACAAGCCGAGAAGTACCTGCGTTCTCTGTATGCTCAGGACAATATCGCCGAGCAATTGAAGCGGGGGCTTGTCGAGCTACTCGCGGCCGGTGAGGCCAATGCCGACTCTGCCTGCCGGGCCCTGAAGCTGAGCCGCCGCACGCTGCAGCGCCGACTGCGGGCCGAGAAGACCAGCTTTCAAAAAGTGCTCAATGAAGTTCGAGCGGTACTGGCCGTCAACTACCTGAGCGATAATCGGCTCAAAGCGCTTGAAGTCGCCATGCTGCTCGGTTACTCGAGCATTAGCTCGTTTACGACTGCCTTCAAGTCCTGGTACGACATGCCACCGGTTGAGTACCGGCAGAAATTCCTTACTGCCTAGAACGAATCATCAGCCCGGCATCGATGGCGGATGTCCGCCACGTGGCGGCTCTTTCTCGCGCATCTCGAGCAGTGCTTTGTTGGTTGTCAAGGTCAGTCTCCAATGGTCTTCAACAGCAGGCCACGTGGGCCAAATTAGGATATCATTCGCGGCCAGCTCAGGAGGACCATTGATGCGCGAGATGTTGCAATTCTATATCGACGGAAAGTGGGTCGATCCGCAGTCGCCGAACACGCTTGACGTCATTAATCCCGCAACCGAAGAGGTTTGCGGACGGATCAGCATTGGTGCTGCCGAAGACGTTGATCTTGCCGTTGCGGCCGCGACACGTGCGTTCGAGTCATACTCTCAATCATCACGCGAGGATCGGATTGCATTGCTCGAATCGGTGTTGGCGGAATTTGCCAAACGTCATGACGATGTTGCCGAAGCGATCATGGAAGAGATGGGCGCTCCGTGGGGCCTCGCCAGGGATTCGCAGGCCGCCAGTGGGCCACAACATATCAAGGCGGCCATTCGGGCCCTGAAGGAATACCCGTTCGAAGAGCGAAACCGCACGACACTGGTCATCAAGGAACCCATTGGCGTGTGTGGACTGATCACACCGTGGAACTGGCCGATGAACCAGGTCGCTGTGAAGGTTGCCCCGGCGCTCGCGGCTGGCTGCACGATGGTGCTAAAACCCAGCGAGATAGCGCCATTCGATGCGATGATATTTGCCGAAATACTCGATGCCGCAGGTGTACCCGCCGGCGTTTTCAACCTCGTCAATGGCGATGGTCCTGGTGTCGGCACGGCCCTGTCGCAACACCCTGGCGTCGACATGGTGTCATTCACCGGCTCGACGCGCGCAGGCGTGCTGGTCGCACAGAATGCTGCCCCGACGGTTAAAAGAGTCGCACAGGAACTCGGTGGCAAGTCGGCCAACATCCTGCTCGATGATGCCGATTTCGAGAACGCCGTCAAACGTGGGGCCGGCGATGTGTTCGAGAACCCGGGGCAGTCCTGTGACGCACCATCGCGCATGCTCGTACCGAAAGCGCGCATGGATGAAGCCGCTGCGGCGGCAGCGTCTGTCGCAGAGGCAACGATTGTCGGTGACCCCAGGGACGAGAAGACCGAGGTAGGCCCCCTCGTCTCTGACCTGCAATGGAACAAGGTGCAGGACCTGATTCAAAAAGGCATTGATGAAGGCGCGACGCTGGCCGCCGGCGGCACTGGCAAACCCGACGGGATCGAAAAAGGGTATTTCGCCAGGCCGACCGTGTTTGCGAACGTCAGCAATGACATGACGATTGCCCGCGAAGAGATCTTTGGACCGGTGTTGTCGATAATCCCGTACGAAGACGAGGACGAGGCCGTGCGAATTGCTAACGACACGCCGTACGGACTGTCTGGCTATGTATCCTCGTCTGATCTGGACCGTGCCAGGAAAGTTGCGGCACGAATGCGAACCGGCATGGTCCATATCAATGGCGCATGGGCCGATTCGGCCTCTCCATTTGGCGGCTACAAGCAATCCGGCAATGGCCGTGAATGGGGCGCCCACGGAATCGACGAATTCCTCGAGGTCAAATCGATCTACGGCTATGAAGCCAGAAACTAGGGAAAGGCAACGGATCTAAGCATGAAGCGTTACGTAATACTGGCCATTTGTATGGCTGCTGTCATCCTTGGCGCATGCGCCAAGGAATCGAAATTGCCGGTAGCCACGGGCGAGGGTACCCTTCGGGCCCTCAACGCGATTCCGGCATCACCCGAAGTGGTATTCCTGATTGAAGAACGGGTACTCGGCTCCGCCGCAACCAAAACGGTCACGGACACCGAAGTTTATGACAACCTCGAATACACGTTCAATTTCCAGGCCTTACTCGCCGGTGATAGCGCAACAACGCGAGTTGCCAGCCAGCTCCTCAAAGTCGAAGCCGACAAGGACTACACATTCGTCATTTCCGGTGCGCTTGCCGCTCCTGACATCACAATCTGGGAAGCGGATATACGTGAGTGGGCCGGTTCGGAAACGGTCTTCGAGGCCCGCATGGCGCACACGGCAGAGACACTCGGCGATGTTGATATTTATTTTGCCGACGCGGCAATACCACCGGTTCTCGGGTCGCAGATCGCAACGTTGGCCTTTGGTGAAATCGCCACGCCTGTGGATCTGGAGGCAGGCGAATACGTAATGGCGGTTACGCCGGCGGGTGATGACACAACGATCCTGTTTACGTCCGATGCAGTTACGATCTCAGCGCAAACGCAGTTTATGATCAGCGTTTTCGACGGGGACGAGAATGATCTCACGCCGATTTCAGTCCGCCTGTTTAATCTAAGCGCCGGCGGAACGGGAGCATTGGTCGATTCGCGCTTTCCGCCGACCATGCGTTTCATACACGCGTCTTTGGATCTTGGCGATGCAGATATCTATATCGACGATCCATTGACCGTCCCCGTCGTCACTGACCACACTTTCACGGACGTTACGCCGTTTATCGATGTCACTGGCGGCGATGTACCCGTCACGTACACTGCGCCGGGCAATACAGGCGCAACGCTGCTCGACGTTGATGAATTCGTATTTGCAGGAACCCGTACTGATTTTTTTGTTCTGGTAGACGCTGACGGGGCCGACATCCATATTGGCAATCTCTCCGACCGGCGCTCCATTCAAACGAGAGCACGCCTGAGTTTTATGAATGCGGCCGGTGGCCGGCCCGGTGTTGACATTTACGTTGTGCCAGGCGGCGAACCTATTGACGAAGAGGACCCATTGATTCCGGACTATCCGCTCGGATTCGGGCCCGTGCAAATACCGATCTTTCCGGGCACCTATGATATCTACGTCACCGTTGTCGACGAAAAAATTGTGCTTTCCGGCCCCAATACCCTCGATCTGGATTTCGGTGACGTTGTCGAGACGATAATATTCGAGAACGTTGATCCGACCATCGTCGATTTCGCGATCATTCCGCCTCCCTAGATCTCGGCACCGACCCCCTCGCGACGCTCGTACCAGTCGCGGGAGTTATTGACGACCCGCACAGCGATCAACATCACCGGGACCTCAATCAGTACGCCAACTACTGTTGCGAGTGCGGCGCCTGACTCAAAACCGAAAAGTGCAATGGCTGTGGCCACCGCCAGTTCGAAGAAATTGCTCGCACCAATCAATGCGGATGGACCGGCAACACAGTGTGGCGATCGCACCTGCCTGTTTAGCAGGTAGGCAATCCCGGAATTAAAGAAAACCTGTATGAGAATAGGCACGGCCAGCAACGCGATGATCAGTGGTGCTGCAATAATCTGTTTACCCTGAAAACCGAACAGCAGAACCAGTGTGGCCAGCAACGCGACCAGCGAGATCGGCCCCAGGCGCGCGATCACCTTCTGAAGACGCGCCTCGCCATTTAATCCGGCCAGTATACGGCGACGCCACAAACTTGCGATGATCAGTGGCACAACGATATACAACAAGACCGACAGGAACAGCGTGTCCCAGGGAACCTGTATTTCGGACAAGCCGAGAAGAAGGGCAACGATAGGCGCAAATGCAAACACCATGATTACATCGTTGAGCGCCACCTGCGACAGCGTAAAGTGAGGCTCGCCGCGCATCAGGTTGCTCCAGACGAACACCATTGCCGTACATGGTGCGGCTGCGAGTATCACCAGGCCGGCAATGTAGGAGTCGATCTGGTCCGCAGGCAGGTGTTCTCTAAACAAGAAACCGATGAAAAACCAGGCGAGTAACGCCATCGAAAACGGCTTTACTCCCCAGTTGACGAATAGCGTTACGCCAACGCCGCGCCAATGTTCTCGCACGCCTTTAAGTTGCCGCAAATCGATCTTGATGAGCATCGGGATGATCATCAACCAGACCAACACAGCAACCGGTAAGTTTATGTGGGCGACTTCAATTCGACCGACGAACTGGAAAATACCTGGAAACAACTGTCCAAGGCTTATGCCGACGACGATGCAAACACCAACCCAGAGTGTCAGGTAGCGCTCAAACAGATTCATGCAGGCTCTCTTCCTCGTGAATTTGTTGCAACAATCTTGCTGCTTCTTCGTGTGACCGGCGCTTGTGCGGCAGCCTCAGGAACGCTTCTATGCGCCGCCGGAGTTGGTCGTATGCCACATCGAAAGCAACTCGCTGCTCATCGTCATTTTGAAACGCCGCAGGGTCCGGAATACCCCAATGTGCCGTCACAGGGCTGCCGTTCCAGACCGGGCAGGACTCCCCCGCTGCATTGTCACAAACCGTAATCACAACATCGAACTCCGGTGCACCGTCGCCGCTATACCGTTCCCACGAATCGGACGACAAATCCTGGACAGAATGACCTTCCACAGCGAGTTTTTGCAGTGCACCAGAATTAACCTGTCCGGCCGGTTGACTGCCGGCGCTGTACGCCACAAACACATCGCGACCCAGCTCGTTCAAAACGACTTCGGCCAGGATGCTCCGCGCTGAATTTCCTGTGCACAGAAACAGGACGTTAAGCACAACAACGAGAACCTGTAGAACTCGCCTTTGCCTCGTCGGGCGCCATGTCCTCACCGAAATGTGTGATCTCACTGTGCGTCACAAATGTTTCCCACGCAACCGAATCGGGGTCACGAACCCAGGTCTTGGTGGAACGTGCGTAGCAGCATTCGGCATCCGACTGGTCGAAGGTTTGTTCGCCGGCCAGACGCAGGCGCTGCTGTATCTCGCCGAGTTCATCGACAGTTTCTGCCTGCAAACCGACGTGGTTAACGCCGCGTGAACGGCTGGACTCGCTGATTGCGAAATTGACGCGTGGGTCATCAAGCATCCACTTCGCGTAGTCTTTCTTGGCGACACTGGGCTCCTCGCCAAATAAAGTAGTGTAGAACTCGATTGATTGCGACAGGTCCGCAACCGACACATTGACGTGAAAACGTTTCATTTAAATATCCTTAACAACTAATTGATGCCGCCACGGGCTTGCACACTTGTGAATTGCCCCCGCAACAGTCTTTCATCAGGTAGACGATCAAGCCGCCAACCGCGTCGAAGTCGGCACGGTAGATGATATGGCGGCCATCGCGTTCGCTTGTGACGATGCCAGCACGATGCAATTTCGCGAGGTGACTCGACATTGTGTTCTGGCGCGTTTCCAGGTGATCGGCAATTGCACCGGCGGTCAGACCGGCGGGTCCCGCCTGCACCAACAAGCGAAATACGCTGAGCCGGGTTTCGTGAGCCAGCGCTTCGAGTGCGCTAACCGCTGATTTGATATCCATATATCGAGATTAATCGATATATATTTCAATTGCAATGTTTTCGGAGGATCTGCAAACGAGAATGAGTACTACTGGTTCCTTTCGCGTGTGCTGCCCATGAACGCCGAGCCGTCATTGGCCGCATCGTCGGACGCCTCAGTCTTTGCGTCGTACATCGCCTGGTCGGCGACGCTGATCAGGTGCCACAGCTCCTCACCATGCTCGGGCATCAAGGCAATACCGACGCTGGCCGCGCACTTGATCTCCTGCCCCTGGATGATGTATGCCTCGGACGCGGTCTGCACGAGTCGATCTGCGACATGCCTGGCATCGTCAG
>CALZHX010000332.1 GCA_945787435.1 uncultured Woeseiaceae bacterium | reverse complement strand
GCCGACCCCGAGATCGCCGAGATCGCAGGGCCTCAACTGGTCGTCCCGGTCAGCAACGCGCGTTTCGCATTGAACGCCGCCAACGCACGCTGGGGCAGCCTTTACGATGCGCTTTACGGCACCGATGTCATTCCCGAGGATGACGGGAAGGAGTCAGGCGCGGCCTACAATCCGACACGTGGTGCCGCAGTCATCGCCTATGCGGCCGATTTTCTGGACCGCGCGATCCCGCTGCCATCGGGTAGTCATTCAAACTCGAACGATGAAGCCTGGCGCGCGGCGGAGAAATTCGTCGGATTCAGCCAGCAAGATGACCGTTGCAGTTACCTGTTCTGCAACAACGGGCTGCACATCGAAATCCAGACAGACCCAAGTCATCCGATCGGACGCGACGCACCCGGTAACGTCAGCGATGTCGTCCTCGAGTCCGCGCTAACAACTATCCAGGACTGCGAGGATTCGGTTGCGGCGGTTGATGCCGAAGACAAGGTTGGCGTGTACCGCAATTGGCTGGGCCTGATGCGGGGTACTCTCGAGGCGAGTTTCGACAAGGGCGGCCGGTCAATGACGCGCCAGCTGAATGCGGATCGTGTTTACGACACGCCGGATGGTGGCGAACTGACACTGACAGGCCGAAGCCTGATGCTGGTCCGGAATGTCGGGCACCTGATGCAGACGGATGCCGTAATCGACAAGGACGGCAACGAGGTGTTCGAGGGTTTGCTCGATGCCGTCGTAACATCGGCATGCGCAATGGCGAACGCAAGACAGACCGAACGCATGCCGAACAGCCGCAGTAACAGCGTTTACATCGTCAAGCCGAAAATGCACGGGCCGGACGAATGCGCATTCACGAATCTATTATTCGGTCGCGTGGAAGACCTTCTGGGGCTTGCTCGAAACACGCTGAAAGTCGGTGTCATGGATGAAGAGCGGCGCACGACCGTGAACCTGCAAGAATGTATACGCGCGGTGAAAGAAAGGCTGGTGTTCATAAATACAGGATTCCTCGATCGTACCGGTGACGAGATTCACACGAGTATGCAGGCGGGTCCGATGCTGCCCAAAGAGACAATAAAGGCGCAGCCCTGGATCAACGCCTACGAAGACTGGACTGTCGATATCGGTATTCGCTGCGGGTTGCCGGGGAGGGCGCAGATCGGCAAGGGCATGTGGCCCAAGCCAGATGAAATGAAACAAATGATGGATACCAAGCAGGCACACCCGGAGGCCGGAGCCAGTTGTGCATGGGTTCCGTCGCCGACAGCGGCAACGCTGCACGCGATGCACTATCACGCGGTCGACGTACGGCAGGTTCATCAAGCGCTGGCGTCGAGACCGCTTGCGAGCCTCGATGACATTCTGACGCCACCGCTCGGCGACCTTTCGAGCCTCGACGCAAAGACCATTCAGGACGAGCTGGACAACAACGCGCAAGGCATCCTTGGCTATGTCGTGCGCTGGATCGACCAGGGTGTTGGGTGCTCGAAGGTGCCCGACATCAGTGACGTCGGTCTCATGGAAGATCGAGCAACGCTGCGCATCTCAAGCCAGCATATTGCGAACTGGCTGTTGCATGGCGTGACGACGGAAGGCCAGGTCATGGAGACGTTCAAACGTATGGCCATCGTGGTCGATGAGCAGAACGCGGGTGACTCCTTGTACCGTCGAATGAGCGACGACTACGACGCGAGCATCGCATTTGAAGCGGCCTGTGATCTCGTGTTCAAGGGTTGCAACCAACCCAATGGTTACACCGAACCGCTGTTACACGCGCACCGTCGGCGCCTAAAAGCACTATCATGAGCAAATGTGGTTCTGCCGATTCCTGTTGCCGCTATTCCTGTTCGCCTCAGTCAGCGCTGAGCCGATCGCGGTTGCTGTAGCCAGCAATTTCAGTGCGCCAATGGCCGAGCTCGCCACGAGCTTTGAAGAATCGACCGGCCACCAGGTTCGGATCTCTACCGCGTCAACGGGTTTGCTTTATGCCCAAATCGTCAACGGGGCGCCATTCAGTGTATTCCTTGCGGCCGATTCCGAACGCCCCGAGCGACTCGAAGAATCGGGGGTGGGTATTTCCAGCACACGTTCTACCTACGCCATTGGAGGGCTCGTGCTCTGGTCCGTCGATGCGGCGCTGTCCGATGCCGACTGCCGTGACCAGCTGGAAAACCTCGAATCCATGCGACTTGCGATCGCAAACCCACAGATAGCGCCCTACGGTATCGCGGCAATGCAATTCCTGATGCGGGCTGACTTGTGGAACGACGCCCAGGACAATCTTGTTTTTGGCGAAAACATAGCGCAGACGTTGCAGTTTGTTTCCTCGAAGAATGCCAACCTGGGACTCATCGCCGCAGCGCAGGCAATGGACAAGAGGCTGCCTGCCGCGACTTGTCAGTGGGCGGTTCCCCCGTCCATGCATGATCCGATCGAGCAACAGGCGATATTGATCAGGGACGACGAGGTCGGGCGAGCATTCCTCGAATTCCTCGAGAGCACCGATGCTCGGGAGATCATTCGCGACTACGGTTACGAGGTGCCTGACTGACATGGACCTGCTCTGGCAACCACTGCTGCTATCCATTCAGCTGGCCGGCGTAACGACAATCATACTTGTTGTTGTCGCCACGCCGATCGCCTGGTGGTTGTCGCAGGCGGATTCGTCGTGGAAACCACTCGTGCAAACGACCGTGGCGCTGCCGATCGTTCTGCCGCCGACGGTGCTT
>CALZHX010000331.1 GCA_945787435.1 uncultured Woeseiaceae bacterium | reverse complement strand
CTTTGTTGTCGAACTGCCGCACGGCCTCGAACACAATCGAGCCCCAACGAAGCCCGAATACAGCCGCGAGATCTTCCTCGGCCAGTGCAGTCTCGATCAGCACGGGCGCTTCATACCCTGCGCGCCAGTCGTGTCGCAGGCCAAGCCAAAATTCGATTGTTCCTTTGCCGGCGATGCCGTAGATACCGGCTGCCGCATCAAGCTGGCCATCGCTTGACCACAGTGCGCTGCCACGCAGCCAGTAGCCGTAGCGCCAGTCCCGTGATTCGATGCTGCCTTTTAGTAATGAGTATCGCTGCACATCGAGCCAGACCGTCGCATCGGTGCGGTTCAGATCCGTGTACGGCACGAGTTCGACGCTGTTACGCACAAGCTGGTGCGCGCCGTTCTGTATGCGCTCCCCACCGAAGTTGTCAAAACTGCGTATGCCGAGCCCGGTCGTGAGGCGGTTCACGGTCTTTTGATTTGCTTCATCAAATAATCGATAACCGAGTGTTACGGAAAGTTGATCGGTCCGGCCTGGCTCATCTGCGTCGACCAGCGTCAGGATACTGTGATCGAATATGACCTCCCAGCGGTCATCGATGGTTGCAGCGATGATAAATTGTTGCGTCCGGAAATCATCGACGGCGGCGCCACGAACCAGCAGATCGTTGCTGAAGCTGAACTCGATGGGTTTCTCAATTGATGGCGGAGTATTCGACCGAAGACCCGCAATCTCGCCGGCTCCTGCGTACGCAGGAAACAGCAGCGCAATGCACAGGCTCGCTGCGCACACAAGGCAGATGGGTTTCACAAAGGACTCGATATTGAAACTTTCCCGATTGGGCCCGATCATAGCCTTTCGCATAGCGCATGTTTATAAGGGAAAACAGTGATTAAACGATTATTCGTCCAGGTCGTCGAAACCATTTCGTCGACCGATCAATCCGCCACGAGTGCCGAAGATCGCGAAGCCGCATTGCGGCTGGCAACTGCCGTATTGATGATCGATGTCGCGCGTGCCGACTTCGTGTTCGATGAAAGTGAGTTTGATCACGTCCTGAGATTGATAGAGGCGCGTTTCGGCCTGTCGCCCGAGGAGGCGGCGGAACTGGTCAACGAAGCGGGCGACAAGGCCGAAGACCTTGTGTCGGTTCATGAGTTCACGCAGTTATTGCACGAACACCTCAGTGAAGACGAGAAAGCGAACATCGTCTCCTTGCTCTGGCAGATCGCCTACGCGGACGGACGACTCGACAAGTACGAGGACTCACTCGTCCTCAAGATCAGCGACTTGTTATACGTCAGCCGCGGCCGCGTAATGCGCCTCAAACACGACGCGGAGTTAGCCGCTAGCTAGATCCGTTTAAAGTATCGCGAGCACTCGCTCGAGTCTCGACTTCACCTCACCTGCGAGCGGTTCAACGCCCGGGTGATCAACAAGTGACAGCACACTTTTCGGGTCCATGAAGCTAACCCAAACAGCACCTTCGTTGTCTTCCCGAACGAGCACGTTGCACGGTAACAATAGTCCGATATCCGGAACGGCTCAGATAGCCTGATACGCCAGCGCCGGATTACAGGCGCCGAGAATACGGTAGCGTGGCATGTCCATGTCGAGCTTTTCTTTCATCTTTGCCGCAACGTCGATGTCAGAAAGTACGCCGAACCCTTCCGTTTGAAGATCTGTGGTGACCTTATCTATAGCAGCATCAAACTCAAGATCGACCTGCTTGCCAAACCCAAATCCTGATTCCATCAGTTTGTCTCCTTGTTGCCGGTTATACCCGTTCCGCAGTAGGTCTCATGTAGCAAATGAATGACCTTCTCGGCAGGCCCGTCGGCGAGTGAGTAAAAAATCGTTTGTGACTCGCGCCGGGTTTTGACGATGCCCTGTTGGCGCAGCCGTGCGAGTTGTTGTGACAGGGCAGACTGGCTTAGCGGGATTGTCTCGTTGAGTTCCCCGACCGAGCGTTCCCGGTCAGCCAGCATGCACAGGATCATGAGCCGGCTCTCGTTGCCGAGTGCCTTCATGAGGCCAGCAGCATCCGCTGCGTGCTCGGCCATGTCATTCGCATTCATGTTGTTCTCCAGCCCGAATGGCCGTCAATGACACACACTATAGTCGATGCTAATTTAGATGTCTATAATTTAGGCTTTACTAATTTAGATAAATAACATATATTAGCTGCCGCTAATGCATACCGGCATTTTGAGAGGAAATCTGCCCGATGAAACACTCCATCATTCATGTCTCGACTGAGCGACCGCGGTTGGTCTACGCGGTCGTCATTGCACTCGTCGCAATCACGGGTGCCTTGATCGGCCGTATTCAGATCGATACTGACCCCGAGAACATGCTGCCGGCCGCGCAGTCCGATCGCGTGTTCCACAACGCTGTCGAAGAACGCTTCACTTATCACGACGCGATTGTCGTTGGCATAGTCAACGAGACTCACCCGGATGGCATCTACAACGTCGAATCGCTCGGTGCGTTGCACCGCCTGAGCAACGCAATCCTCGCACTCGATGGCGTCATCGCCCCTGACCTCGCATCGTTGTCTGCCGTCGACAATATCGAACAGGAAGGCGTCGGCACGATTCGCTTCGAATGGTTGATGCGGGAAGCACCGATTACTGCCGAACAGGCGACCGACATTCGCGACAAGGTGAACCGCTTGCCGTTATTGAAAGACTCGCTTGTTTCCGGCGATGGCAAAGCTGCGACGATTTACGTGCCGATCGCGAGCAAGGACCTCAGTTATCCGTTGTCGCAGGACATTCACGCACTCATTGAAGAGCTCGACACGAGCGACGACTATCACATCACGGGGCTGCCCGTTGCCGAAGACACATTTGGTCATGACATGTTTGTGCAGATGGGCATCTCAGCCCCGCTTGCCGGCCTCATGATCTTCATCCTGATGTTGTATTTCTTCCGCAGCGCGCAGCTGGTCATCGCGCCGATGCTTGTCGCCATGGCCACAGTCATCATCAGCATGGGCCTCCTGACGGGCCTTGGTTTCACAGTGCACATCATGAGCTCGATGATTCCGATCTTCCTGATGCCGATCGCTGTCGTCGATTCGGTGCATATCATGTCCGAGTTCGCTGACGCCTACCGGCCAGGCGCCAATCCGAAGGTGGTTATCTCGCGCGTCGTCGATCACCTTTTTAAGCCCATGCTATTTACGTCGCTAACGTCGGCCGTTGGCTTCCTGTCGTTGTTGTTGACGCCGATTCCGCCCGTGCAGATCTTTGGTGTGTTTGTTGCGTTCGGCATTCTGCTCGCATTCGTGCTGACGATCACGTTGATCCCGGCTTACATCGTGCGCATGAATCCGCTGTCGCTCGACAAGCTGGCAACGCGTTCCAAAACACCGCACACGGACACACTGCTCGCGCGCACTCTCAGGCGCAGTGGCAAATTCGCCATGCGTCACGGCAAACTTATCACTGCTTTCGCGGTTCTCGGCATCGCCGTCAGCATTGCCGGCATCAATCGCATCGAGATCAATGACAATCCCGTACGCTGGTTCAAGGAAAACCATCCGATTCGTGTCGCCGACACAGTGCTCAACGAACATTTTGCCGGCACCTACGATGCGTTTGTCGTGCTGAGTCACGATGACAAACGCGCATTTTCCGAGTTCGTCGTTAGCTCACATAGTCTGCTGGACAACCTGGACGATCGGTACTCGACGCCAATTCGTGAAATGCTCGCACGGGACGCCGATGACAAGGGGGCCTGGTACGGCAATCTTATCGCGCATATCGATGACGCCTTGTTCGACGCCCAGAGCCCTCAAGCGATCGGCACGCTCGAGCGCCTCATGGCACTTGCTGAAGACGCGCAGGTGGCATCCAAATACTTCCAGCGACCCGACGTTCTCGAGTACATCAGCGGCATACAGCGTGCGCTGGCTGACTCAGGCTTCGTCGGCAAGTCAAACACGGTCGCTGACGTTGTCAAAGTCGTCAATCGTGAACTGCGTGGCGGTGACGACTCCGAGTACAGGATTCCCGCAACGGTGCCTGCAGTTGCTCAGACGCTGATGCAATACCAGTCATCACATCGGCCACAGGATTTGTGGCACATCGTGACGCCCGACTTCACATCCACAGCAATATGGATGCAGTTCAAGAGCGGCGACAACCAGGACATGAGCCTTGCGATAGACTTCCTCGACACCTACATCGCAGAAAACCCACTACCCGCCGACATCGAAATGCGCTGGGCTGGAAAGACATTTATCAATGTCGTGTGGCAGGACGTGATGGTCGCCGGAATGCTCAAGAGCCTGATGGGCGCGTTCGTTGTCGTATTCCTGATGATGGCTTTCCTGTTCCGCAGCATCCGTATAGGGCTGTTTGCGATGGTGCCGTTGTCGGTCACGATTCTCGGTGTTTATGGCGTCATTGGCTGGATCGGCAAAGACTACGACATGCCGATCGCCGTGCTCTCGTCACTGACGCTCGGGTTGTCCATCGACTTTGCGATTCACTTCATCGAACGAACACGGTCGTTCCTCAGGAGCAGCGGATCGTTCGCGGCCGCCGAACAACAGATGTTTGAAGAGCCCGCGCGCGCGATTGCCCGCAACGCGATCGTGATCGCGATCGGATTCACACCGTTGTTCTTCGCGCCCCTTGTGCCGTACATCACGGTCGGCGCGTTCATGGCGGCGATCATGGCTTTGTCCGGCGTGACAACCCTGATTCTGTTACCCGCCCTGATGTCCTGGGCCGGCCAGTGGCTGTTTCCGGAAATGAAAAAGCGAGGCGCGTTTGCGGTTGCGGCAACGCGACCAGCACACGCCTGAACGAAAGGAGTATTCGAATGTTCACACGACAACTCACTGCCATGGCGCTGCTGATCCTCGGTAGCACAGTAGCTGCTGAAACCCTGACCAGTGCTGACGAGATCATCGCGAAGGCTGATATCGCCTCCTATTACGCAGGTGCGGACGGCCGTTCCGAAGTACGCATGATCATCAGCGACGCCCAGGGGCGCGAGCAACGCCGGCAGTTCACGGTTTTGCGGCGCGACATTGACGACGCCGGCGACCAGCAGTTCCTTGTTGTATTTAGCCAGCCATCCGATGTTCGTAACACCGTGTTCCTCGTGAACAAGCACATCGACAAAGACGATGACCGCTGGCTGTACTTGCCTGGGCTGGACCTTGTGAAGCGCATATCTGCCGGCGATAAGCGCACCAGTTTTGTCGGTGCCCATTACTTTTACGAAGACGTTTCAGGTCGGCGACCATCGGATGATGAACATGAGCTGGTGGAGACTTCCGACTCTTTTTACATTCTCAGCCATACGCCCAAGGACCTGGGTAGCGTTGAGTTCGCGAACTATCAAACGTGGATCGACCGACAGACTTTCTTGCCCATGAAGATCGAGTACACAAACCCGGCGGGCGACATATATCGCCGCGTGGAAGTGTTCGAGGTCGCTGAATTCGACGGCCACCCAACGGTTACCACGAGCCGCGTATCCGATCTTCTGACCGGCGGCAAGACCGACATGCAGTTTCGTTACATCAAGTACGACGTCGACATTCCAGACAGTGTGTTCACGGAGCGCTCGTTGCGTAACCCCCCACGCGACTGGCTTAAGCGGCCGGCAGAGTAGTCCCACCTGGTGACATGAATCTCCGGCCGCTGCTTCTTTTGCTTCCGCTAAGCGCCCTCGCCCAGGACGACCCCTGGGACGACGGCGCGTGGGAGGAAGACTGGGGTGACGAAGAGCAGGGCATGGTCTGGAGCGGTTTCGCAGAAGCGGGACTTGGCACCCGCTTTGACACGGACGAACTGCTCGACAACCGCAACACACTCGAGGAAGTACGCTGGCGCATTGAGTCTGACTGGCAACCTGGTGATGTAACCGTCAGCCTCAAGGCGGATCTCGGCTACGACGGCATCGAGGAAGACTGGAAAGCAGAGATCCGCGACCTGACGGCTACGTTTACGATCGGTGAGTCTGTCGATCTGAAGATCGGGCGACAGGTGCAGACCTGGGGCACCGGCGACCTCGTTTTTCTCAACGACCTGTTTCCGAAAGACTATGTGTCGTTTTTCGCGGGGCGGGATGACGAATATCTCAAGGCGCCGGGAGATGCGATACGCGTTACTAAGTTTTCGCAGGCACTCAACGTCGACTTCGTATGGACACCGGTTTTCGAACCCGACGTGTATCTGACCGGTGAGCGCTTCTCATTCTACTTTCCGCCGGCCGATGGCAACATCGCCCCGACGCCACCCTTTTCGGCGCCAGAGCCTGACAAGAAATTCTCCAATGGTGAGTTCGCGCTGCGCCTCTACCGGACTATCGAAAGCACCGAGTACGCGTTCTATGCGTATCGTGGATTCTCCAAGCAGCCCATGTTCGTGCCGATGAATGCCTTCGGCGCGAGCATCAGGCGACCACTCGGAACGGGGCTCGCGAACGCAGAAACTTCCTTCTACGACTCGCGAGATGGCGACGACCAGCTGCGCTTCCTGCTCGGCTACGAATGGGAAGCAAGGCGAAACTTCACTGTCGGCCTCCAGTACTATCTCGAACGGCAGGATTCTGCAGATACCCGGCACATGCTGACAAACAGACTGACATACCGCGCGGGACGCGATAAACATACCTGGTCCCTGTTTACGTTTTACTCGCCCAGCGACGACGACTATTACCTGCGTCCAACCTACTCCTACCGGCACAGCGACCAGTGGTCATTCACAGTCGGCGCGAACCTGTTTGGCGGTAACGAACAGCACACGTTTTTTAACCAGCTCGCCGATGCGAGTAATGCGTATTTACGGGTCAGGTTCCACTACTGAGATTCGCCAGGGTTCGCTTGCGGCCCTGACCTTGTAATATAATCGCCCGCCACTGGCCGGGGCTTCGTCCCGGCCAGATTAACCCGCAAGACCCGGAGCAGTGCCGTGAGCCGCGACCAGAAATTTTTTGACATGTACTCCCTCGTTATCGGCATCCTCGCCGCATTTGCGATTGCCATCCTCGTGCTGGCAATGAAGATGTCCGACCTGACACAGGGTGTGTACACACGTGATGCGGATGAATACCAGTCCGCAGTTGCCGAGCGAATTCGGCCGTTTGGCGAAATCTACCGGCCCGGCGATGAAATCGAAACGGCCGCGCCGACCGTCGAAACCGCACCGGAGCCGGAACCCGTTGCAACGGTGATGACTGGCCCGCAGGTATATAACGCCGCTTGCATCGCATGTCATGGTACCGGCGCGGGTGAGGCTCCAATCGTCGGTGACGCCGCGGCCTGGAGTGCGCGAATTGCCCAGGGAACGGACGTACTCAATGATCACGCGGTCAATGGTTTTGACGGTGACGCCATCACGCCGATGTTGGCGAAGGGCGGCCGTGCTGACCTTTCGGACCAGGAAGTTATCGACGCCGTCGCCTACATGGTCAGCGAATCACAGTAGAGCGCATATCCAGGCGCCGTAAGGACAGAGCCTCCGCGACGTGCGGCACGGCGATGTCCCGTGCATCCACAAGATCAGCTACTGTCCGCGCTACCCGTTGTACGCGCTGGTAAGCTCTCGCGGACAGGTTGAACTTGTCCATCGCGTCCTCGAGTAGTTCCAGGCTAGCACCCTT
>CALZHX010000330.1 GCA_945787435.1 uncultured Woeseiaceae bacterium | reverse complement strand
CAGATGCGGTCATTGCACTGTCTGTAAACGGCGTTGCGGTCGATCCGTTGAATTTCGTTGGCACCGAAATTAACCGTGACAACACCGTCGCGGTAAGCCGCTGGCGTGGCGTCGATCTGGCGGCAGGCGCGAACCAGTTGGCAGCAGTCATCAGCGACACGGATGCCGAGCCGCTGCAGATGCTGGAAACCAGCGTCCACTATGGTGGCGGACCGGTCAGGGCCGTGTTCGACAAGCAGGCCTCGCGGCTGATCGCCGATGGCAAGACTCCGCCGGTTGTTGCGATCCGCTTATTCGATCGTTTCGGCGAGCCTGCCCGGCCGTCGACAACGGGTGCGTTCGCCGTGGATGCACCGTATCGCTCGCTTTGGGAGGTAGAGTCGCTCACTGAGAACCAGCTCGTGGCCGTCGGCGACCGTGAACCAATTTACCGTGTCGGCCCGGACGGCATTGCCTACCTGAAACTGGAGCCGACCTCGACGACCGGCGAGGCCACCGTCCGACTGAAATTTGGTGCTGATCGCGTTCAGGAGCTGCGCGCATGGATCGAGCCGGCGCCACGCGACTGGATCCTGGTTGGGTTTGCCGAAGGGACGCTCGGCTACAACACACTGCGCGACAACATGGTGACCGCGGCGGACTCCGGATTTGAGGACGAAGCCTATACCGACGGCCAGGTATCGTTCTTCGCCAAGGGCCAGGTGAAAGGCGACTACCTGCTGACCATCGCCTTCCAAAGCGACACTGACGAAGAGGAAACCGACGGGCAGCTGTTCGGCACCGTCGATCCCAATCGCTTCTACACACTGTATGGCGATACGACCGAGCAACGTTTCGAGGCAGCATCGCGTCGCGGTCTGTTCCTGAAGATCGAGCGCCGCGAATTCTATGCGCTGTTCGGCGACTATCACACCGGGCTCAGCGTGACAGAATTGTCGCGTTACGACCGCAGCCTGAACGGTCTGAAATCCGAATACCACGGTGACCGGTTCGCGTATAACGCGTTTGCGAGTGATACCGACAAGGCCTTCATCCGTGATGAAATTATTGGTGATGGGACATCCGGACTGTATTACCTTTCATCCAATCCGATTGTGGTCAACAGTGACAAGATCGAACTGCAGACCCGCGATCGTTTCCGCAGCGAAGTTATTTTGGAGACGCGGCAGTTGTCACAGCACCTCGACTACAATATCGATTACAACACCGGCTCAATTCTCATGAAACGCCCGGTACCGAGCCGCGACCAAAATTTCAATCCGATCTATATCGTCGCCAATTACGAGACGCCGCAAACGACGGGCGAGAACATCAGCGCCGGCGGCCGCGGATCATGGACCGCGGACGATAGCCGCATCGAAGTCGGCGCATCAGTGATTCACCAGGGCACCGACGGTGATTCTGCCGATCTGTTTGGCGCGGATCTGCGCGTCGCGTTGAACGAGCAAACCGAGCTTCGCGCCGAAGTCGCTTCCTCCGACAATGACCTGACCGGCAGAAACACCGCTATGCTCGCATCACTCGATCACCAGAGCGAGAAGATCGACGCGCGCGTCTGGTTCCAGGAAATGGAAGCGGGCTTCGGCCTTGGCCAACAGAACCGCTCCGAAACCGGCATGCGAAAGTTCGGTGTGGACGGCCGTTATGCCTGGACAGACCAACTCAGCTTTGTTGGCAGCGCATTCCGCCATCAAAACCTGGTCGACGATGCGAACCAGGATGTGCTGGAAGCGAAGGTCCTTTACCAGAACGGCAATCGCAATGTTGCCGCGGGCCTGATCACAGCGAGCGACGAATACAACACGGGCGAAACTCGCGAGTCCAATCAGGTTTCCTTGTCCGGTAGCATGGGGGTGCTCGACGACGCCATACAAATTCGCGCTTCCGCTGAAGCATCGGTCAGTGGCGACAGCGCCTCGACCAACTACCCTGATCGCGCACTGCTCGGCATGGATTACCGCCTGACCGATGCCGTGACCATGTTTGGCGAGATAGAATCCGTGCGCGGCGTGGATTGGGACGGTGTCACGACCCGGGTGGGTGTGAAGACGCAACCTTGGCAGAACGCACAACTCAATTCAGGCGTAAATCACGAGATGACGGAATTCGGGCCACGCAACTTCGCGACACTCGGTCTTACCCAGGGCTGGCAGATGAATGAAAAGTGGTACCTGGACTTCGGCCTTGATCAGTCACGCACGATTGGCGACGAGCCACCCAAGGTGAACCCTGACGCCGCTCCGGCATCTGGCAACATCGCCGGCGGCGACTTCATCGCCACTTTTGTCGGCGCCTTGTACCGCTCAGAGTTCTGGACCTTTACGTCGCGTGCCGAATACCGCAACAGCGACATCGATAAACGTATTAACCTGCTTGGTGGTTTTTATCGTGAGCAGGTTCAGGGCCACGGTTTCTCGGCAAATCTGCAATGGCAGGAGAGCGAACTCGACGTCGGCGGCGCATCGACGATTGGTAACGTCAGGCTCGGTTGGTCGTGGCGGCCAGCTGACAGCGAATGGATCGTATTCGACCGGATTGACCTGGTTTACACGTCCAATAGCGGCACATCGAACGACCTTGAGTCGTGGAAGCTGATCAATAACCTGAATGCCAACTGGATGATCAATCGCAACACGCAGCTGGAACTGCAGTACGGCGCCAAGTATGTACGCAGCCTCGTCGGCAACGATTCATACACCGGGTATACCGATGTCATTGGCGTCGGGATGCGGCGTGATCTCAACCAACGTTGGGATGTCGGAATTCACGGCGACGTGCTGCGTTCCTGGGAAACGGATGTGTCGACATTCGGATGGGGTGTGGATGTGGGTGTCACTGTATTCAAAAACGTGTGGATCAGCCTGGGCTATAACTTCGCCGGATTCAGGGACGATGATTTCTCGGGCTCGAACTACACGGCGCAGGGCCCGTTCATCACATTCCGCATCAAGGCGGACCAGGACACGTTCCATGACCTGATCGACCGGGAGGAAACGCCATGACCT
>CALZHX010000329.1 GCA_945787435.1 uncultured Woeseiaceae bacterium | reverse complement strand
CGATACCGGTCAAAGCATCATTGCGCAGCGCCAGTTTCGGTACCTCGTACGAGTAGGCGTGGCCGCGCGAGTCTGTTATCTCGCGCATCTCCGGAACCTCTTTTCTTGAAACGGTTTCTTTTCCTGGAATCGGGTTTCGCCAGAGTACAAACGCGAGAATCCCGACCAGGATCGCGTAGCCCGCAAGCAGCACACTGTCATGTACGCGGTTTGCCACAAGTGCCCCGAACACAGCTGCAGGAACCGCAACACCGAGAATCCTCCAGGCAAGCGCGTAGTCAATGAGCTTGCGGCGGTAGTAGCCGTCGAATCCGGACAGGAACCCGAATGTCTGTGTAAAAAATGCGGCGCCGACTGCAGCGAGAGTTGACTCCAGTACGTATTCGGGACCGAGCAGAGGGAACACGAGAATGAATATCGGCGTGAAGAACGCGGCCCCGCCAATGCCGCTCAGCATGGCGCAGGTCGCGACGATAATCGACACCGGGAACATGAACCAGTAAAGCGTGAAATCCAATTAACAAGGTCCGGTTTTGCGAGCGGCCTATTGCCGCCAGAGTCGAATATTTGGGGCGGCCGCCTCAAAGTTGCTGCGGAACGGATTGATATCGATGCCGCCGCGGCGCTGGTAGCGCGCGTAGACGCTGAGTTGTTCCACCCCGCAACGCTCCTGTATGTCGAGGAACATACGTTCGACACAGGCTTCATGAAAGTCCTGGTGCTGGCGGAACGAGACGATGTAGCGCAGCAGACCTTCGCGGTCGATTTTCGGTCCGCGGTAAGAAATCAGAACGCTGCCGATGTCCGGCTGATCCGTGACCGGGCACAGGCTGCGGAGAAGGTCCGAATGCAGGTCCTCGGAGACCACGTTGGCCGAATCGGTGATCAGGAGCCCCGGATCGACCTCGTAGGCGTCGCAGCTCACTGCCATGTTATCGACACAATGGCCGGGCATTCGGGAGACCAGCGAGCCGTCCGGGGACGAGGGCCCGCGGATCGCGACATAGACATCTGTGCCCGTGCAGGCTGTCAGGTCACGGGTCAGGACCGCCGCGACGTCCTGTGATGACTCGAAGCGGCTCATGGCAAACGAGCCCAGGTAGAGCTTCAGGGACTTGGATTCGATGATATTGACCGAATCTGCAGCAACGACAAACTCGGCGGTTGCGACCCGCGGCAAGCCGCTGTTGTCGAGCCAGGTGAGCTCCCAGGCGTTCCAGATGTCCGCGCCATAAAACGGCAAATCGTCTTCGAGGCCCAGCGCAGAACGGGCGTCGATACGTGCGATCGCGTATAGCAATTCAGGTGAATATTGGTCAGGGTACGGCGTAGCCTGGCCCAGCGGGTTCTTCCGACTCATAGGGGCCAGAGTTTAGCCGTTTCCTCAGGTACAATACCGGTCTTTTTTCGCGACCCTGAGCCATGAGCCCTTCAAATAATAATCACGCGGACCGCGGCTACATCATTCCGATCGGTGGCGCCGAAGAAAAATTTCATAATCCGGAAATACTCGACCGCTTTATCGATATATGTGGTGGAAAGGAGGCCCGGATCGGCATCATTCCGACGGCTTCTGAGCTGGAGGACACGGGACGCAATTACGAGAAGCTGTTCCGTCAGATTGGCGTCAAACACGCGATGGTGTTGCCGTTCGAGTCGCGTGAGGACTGCGATAATGAGGAATACCTCGAGTACATCGAGAAGTCCGATGGCGTGTTCCTGACCGGTGGCAACCAGCTGCGACTGTCGACGACGCTCGGCGGGACGGCAACCGCACAATTGATCCGGCGGCGGAACGCGGCTGGTATGCACGTGGCAGGCACCTCGGCAGGCGCTGCGTTCGTCCCCGAGCACATGATTGCCGGCGGCCTGGAAGGCAGCACACCGACGCCGGATATGGTCACAATGGCGCCCGGACTTGGACTTACCAACAAATTCATCATCGATCAGCACTTCCGGGAGAGAGACCGCCTGGGGCGGCTGCTGACGGCGCTGGCGTACAACCCGTTCGCTGTCGGCATGGGCCTGGACGAGGACACGGCGGCCTTCATCTCGCCCGATGACGCCGTCGAAGTCGTGGGCAGCGGCGGAATAACCATTATCGATCCCAGCGAACTGAGCTATTCTTCTATGCACCAGGCTCGCCGCGGCGAGCCGGTCAGCCTGATCGGTGTGAGGCTGCATATTCTGGTTGCGGGCGGACGCTTCAAGACAGCGTCCCGAGAGGCCGCTCCCGAATAGTTCAAGACAGGATAATAATAATGAAAATTGTCAGCACGAATGTTTACGTGGGCCCCAATTTGTTCGCCCACTTCCGGGTCATCCGCCATATCCTCGACCTCGGTGAGCTCGAGCACTGGCCAACGCTGCGGCTGGGTGACGCATTCATCGAGCCGCTGCTCGAGAAGCTGCCGGGATTACACGAACACGGCTGCTCCTACAAGGAGCCGGGCGGTTTCGTGCGTCGTATGCGAGATGACGAGGGCACGTGGATGGGGCACGTCATGGAGCACGTCGCGATTGAGTTGCAGAACGTCGCCGGCTCCCCTGTGACCTATGGCAGGACGCGCTCTATCGACGGCCAGCCAGGATTCTACAACATGGTTTTCGAGTACAAGGACGAAGCAGTAGGTCGCGAGTCCAGTGCGCTGGCGATGAAGCTGCTGCTTAGTCTTTTGCCCGCAGAGATCAATGTCGATGGCCGGCCCGAGGATGACTGGGTTTTCGAGGAGGAACGGGATCGCTTCATTCGCTACGCACAATCGCGAGCTCTGGGCCCGAGTACTGCGTCGCTTGTCGACGCGGCTGAGGAACGCGGCATTCCCTGGATTCGCCTGAATCGCTACAGCCTGGTGCAGTTCGGCCACGGCAAATACCAGCAACGCATACAGGCAACAACGACGGGTCGCACGGGAAACATCGCTGTCGAACTTGCGGGCGACAAGGAAGAGACCAACGAGATACTTCGCGACCTTGGCCTGCCTGTGCCCGAGCAGCGCATTGTGCGCCGCGAAGGCGACGCTGTACGCGCGGCGAAACGTATCGGTTTTCCTGTCGTCCTGAAGCCGCTCGCCGGTAACCACGGCCGTGGCGTTTCAATCAATCTGAAGACGGCCGAGGAAGTCGAGGTCGGCTTCAAGAAGGCGATAGAACATGGTCGCACTGTCATCGTTGAGAGTTACATTGAGGGATTCGATCACCGATTGCTGGTCATCAATGGCGAACTGGTCGCCGCCGCGAAACGTGAGCCGGGGCATGTCGTCGGCGATGGCAAACACACAATTGAGCAACTCGTCGACATCGTCAACGAGGATCCACGTCGTGGCGTTGGCCATGAAAAAGTCCTGACGCGGCTCGAGTTCGATCACCAGGCCGAACGGCTGCTTGGCAAGATCGGCTATGACAGGGACACGGTTCTGGAGAAGGACGAGGTCGTTTACCTGCGCTCCACGGCCAACCTGTCGACGGGCGGCACTGCACTCGACGTTACCGATGTCATCCACCCTGACAATCGTGAGATGGCTATTCGTGCGATCAATGCGATCGGGCTCGACATCGGTGGTGTCGACTTCCTGACGAACGACATATCCCTGTCCTACCGCGAGGCCGGCGGGGGGATTTGCGAGGTCAATGCGGGACCTGGCTTTCGCATGCACGTGGCGCCGAGTGAAGGGACGCCGCGCGACGTCGCCGGGCCGGTCATCGACATGCTATTCCCACCCGATTCGCCGACACGTGTGCCGATTGCCGCCGTAACAGGAACCAACGGCAAGACCACAACCTCGCGCATGCTCGCGCACATTCTGAAGATGACGGGCTTCACCGTGGGCATGACATCAACTGACGGCGTCTATATCGACGGCAAGTTGACTGTGTCAGGCGATATGACGGGACCAACATCGGCGCACATGATCCTGCGTGATCCGTCGGTCGATGCGGCAGTCATGGAGACGGCTCGCGGTGGCATGCTCCGCAGCGGCCTGGGCTACCGGCGCTGCAATGTTGCAGCCTGCATCAATGTTTCGGCCGATCACCTTGGCATGCGCGGCATTGATACGCTCGAGGATTTGGCGGAGATCAAGCGTGTGCCGATCGAGATTGCGCAAGACGCAGCAATTCTTAACGCCGATGACCCGCTGTGCCTGCAAATGGCGGATTACACCGAGGCAGAGCGCCTCTGCTACGTGACGATGAACCCTTCGCATGCACTCGTGAAACAACACATTCGCGCTGGCGGTGAGGCGTTTGTACTCGAGCAGGCGCTGAACGGCCACATGATCGCTATTTACGCCGGCGAGACGCATACGCCACTCCTGTGGACGCACCTGATACCGGCAACGATAGAAGGTCGTGCAATGCACAACGTGCAGAACGCCATGTTTGCCGCGGCGCTGGCCTACAACATGGGTATCAGCATCGAGGACATTCGTCACGGCCTGCGCACCTTTGACTCGACGTTTTTCCAGGCGCCGGGCCGCATGAATATTTACGACGAACATCCGTTCAAGGTGATTCTCGACTACGCCCACAACGCTGCCGCGGTCAAAGCGATTTGCAGCCTGGTGGACCGGTTTGATGTCGAAGGTCGAAAGATCATTATCCTTGCGGCGCCAGGCGATCGCCGTGACGAGGACATTCGTGAGATCGCCGGCATAGCAGCGCAGCACTTTGACCATTTCATCTGCCGCCGCGATGACAACACACGCGGCCGTGGGCCGGATGAAGTCGCCGTCATGCTCAAGGACAAGCTGCTGGAAGAAGGCATCCATTCTGATTCCATCGAGGTCATCCCCGACGAGCAGGAGGCGACCACGCGTGGCCTGGAACTGGCCGCCTCCGGAGATCTCATTCTTGTGCTCGGGGACAACGTCAAACGCACCTGGAAGCAGATCATCTACTTCAATTCGGGCGCGCACGTGGAAGAATCGGGCGCGAAGATGCCTGTCACGATCGAGTTGCCCGAGACAGACGACTTCATGTTCGACAGCAATCTCGAAATCATCAGCGATGAACGCGGCGTTCGCATTGCGCGTGAGGAAAACGACTAGTCTCGGCCCATGAAGTTTCTCGACGCGCGCAGACTGACCGGTCCGAGCCTGCTGTTCGATGTGCCGGGCACGATCCTCGACGTGGCATGCAGTGCTGAGAAGGCGGCACAGTTAGCACCCGCCTGGGAGAAGCACGTTCGCCGCATGCTGGGCGAGATCGGCTGGCAGGGCTGTGAGTTCGCGACGCTCGAATTGACCGGTGGCATCAGCCTCGGGTTCACGGCCCCGATTGACGCGTTGTATGCGGCTTCCGAAATCAACGAATGGGCGTGGGCAGCCTGTAATGCGGAACTGAACGGCGGCGAAGCCCCGGATTTCGACGAGGCTATTGCGGCAACCAGGGCGGCTATCGCGGAGGAAGCCAACCCTGAGCTGATGCAGCTCTGCACACTCGCTGCTGAAAATGGTGTGACCCTGCTGTGGGACGATGATGATGTGTCCCTGGGCTACGGACGCCATTCGCAGACCTGGCCGGTTCGCGAATTGCCGGACCCGAACTCTCTCGACTGGAGCAAATTTCGTGACGTGCCGTCGGGTCTTGTCACCGGTACCAATGGCAAGACAACAACGGTTCGAATTGCGGCACACATCATGCGCACTGCCGGGCACAACGTTGGACTGAGTTCGACGGACTACATCGCTGTTAATGATCGCATCGTGGATCGCGACGACTGGTCGGGCCCGGGCGGCGCACGCAATGTGTTGCGCGAGCAGGACGTCGACATCGCGATACTCGAAACGGCGCGCGGCGGTTTGTTACGTCGTGGTTTGGGTGTCGACAAAGCGGATGCCGCCCTGATTACGAATATCGCGAAGGACCATCTCGGCGACTTCGGTTCGCGGAACCTTGACGAACTCCTGGACTGCAAGTGGATTGTCACGCGCGCCGTCACGAACAGTGGCAAGTTGATCCTGAATGCCGACGACAGCCGGCTAGAGGCGAAGTCAAAGGAATTTGGCGGGGAGCTTGTATGGTTCTCTCTTGACGCTGCCAATGAGACCGTGCTGGCACATACAGCGCAAGGTGGCAGCGCTGTTGCTCTTGACGGCGAAGACCTTCTGTTTCTACACGGTAGTTCGAAGGAGTTGATCTGTCGCGATCGCGACATTCCCATCACGCTCGGCGGTGCCGCTCGCCACAACGTGGCCAACGAGCTTGGCGCGGCTGCATTCTGTGCATCGCTCGGTATATCCATCAGCGATATCCGCGCCGGGCTCACAAGCATGTCGCAGGACGATAATCCGGGGCGTTGTAACGTTTACGAGATCAATGGTTTTACGGTGCTTGTCGACTTTGCTCATAATCCGGAGGCGCTGCAGGCGCTACTGGACATGGCCAACCGCATCGCAACGAAACGAAAGGCACTATGTTTCGGCCAGGCGGGTGACCGGCCAGACGACCTGATACGCGAACTGGCGAGGAGTGCCTGGGAATCGGGTCTCGACCAGGTGTTTGTGTCAGAACTGGCCAAGTACCACAGGGGCAGGGAGCCTGGGGCGGTCTACGGCGTGATTCGTGACGAACTGATTGCGTGTGGCGCCGAAGAGGACCAGGTCGAGCATCACATGGAAGAGATCGAATCGCTCGACTCGGCCATGCAATGGGCCGAGCCGGGCGATCTGATCGTCATGCTCGCGCTCGAGCGGTCGCAGGAACTCTACGACAAGCTCAAGACTTCAATTTAAGCCGCGTGCCTTGAGCAATGCTTCGATCTCCGGATCGCGGCCACGGAAATTCCGGTACAACTCCATACCCGGACGTGTGCGACCCTTCGACAGGATCTCTTCGCGGTAACGTGCTGCTGTTTCCTTGTCGAGAACGTCTGTCTCCTGGAATGCCATGAACGTGTCGGCGTCGAGAATCTCTGACCACATGTAGCTGTAGTAGCCGGATGAGTATCCACCCGAGAAGATGTGTGCGAAGTAGCCGCTGCGGTACCTCGGAATAATCTCTTCAATCAGGCCGATGTCAGCCATGGCATTGTCTTCGAAGCCTCGTGGCTCCACGGCTTCAGTCGTGTCGAGTACGTGGTAGGCCATGTCGAGGTAGGCCGCCGCCATGTATTCGACCGTGGCAAAGCCCTGGTTGAACTTGGCGGAGGCGTTGATCTTCTCGACGACTTCCTGCGGAATGGGCTCGCCCGTCTCATAGTGCCTGGCGAACATTCCCAGTACTTGCGGCGTGCGCATCCAGTTTTCCATGACCTGCGACGGGAATTCGACGAAGTCACGCGGTGTGCTGGTGCCGGACAAGGACTCGTAACGCACATTCGAAAACATGCCGTGCAACGCATGACCGAATTCGTGGAAGAATGTCTCGGCATTGGTCAGGCTCAATAGCGACGGTGAACCCTCGGTTGCTGCCGGGAAATTGAAGTTGTTCGTTACGATTGGCGCTACGAAGCCGTCAACGTTGGACTGCGGGCGCAGGTCATTCATCCAGGCGCCCCCACGCTTGCTCTCGCGAGCAAAGTAATCGAGGTACAGGATGGCGAGATGACTGCCATCTGCTTCTTTAACCTCGAAAACCTGCTGGTCCGGATGCCATGTCGGCAAGTCGTCGCGTTGCTCGAACTCAAGGCCCCACAATGCGGTAGCAAGTGAGAACACGCCGTCGCGAACAGCATTGACTTCGAAGTACGGACGCAGTGCGTCATCATCGAGGTCGTACTTGGCCTTGCGGACTTTCTCGGTGTAATAACGCCAGTCCCAACCGCGCAGGCGATCGTCGATACCATCAGCCGTCATCATCGCCTGCATATCGGCGCGTTCCTCTTTCGAACGTGCCAGTGCCGGTTTCCAGACCTGGTCGAGCAGGTTGTAGACGTTG
>CALZHX010000328.1 GCA_945787435.1 uncultured Woeseiaceae bacterium | reverse complement strand
CGGACGGGTATTCCTGGACCAAACGAAGCGACGACAGCTTTCCTGAAACGGTTCGGGGTCTGGCGGCGAGCGATTCGACGATCGTGCTCGTCGGTGATTTCGGCTCGCTGATATCGATGGACGGTGTTCCCGCCCTGCGACCCGCCATAGGTGAGGTGGTCCCGCAGTCCTATGCGGCCGATGCGGGACTCGAGACAGGCGATCAGATTGTCGCGGTTGGCGAAACTGAAACATCGAGCTGGCAGCAAGCCCTTATGGCGATGTTCGACAATATGGTCTCGGATGGTCGTATTCCGATGACGCTCGAGGACCTCCAGGGACGCCAGCGCCAGGCCGTGATTCAGATTGGTGCCGATTCGACCAGGCTGACAGAGCCGGGATTGCTGTTTGATGGCATCGGCTTCAAACCCGGGTCACCACCTGTCGTGCTGGATGATCCGATCGAAAATGAAGCCGCCGCTGCTGCAGGAATGCGCAAAGGCGATCGTATTGTTTCGGTTGATCGACAGCCTATTCTGGGTTTTGGTGATCTTGTAGACGCCGTAACCGAACGACCCGGCGAACGCGTCGAAATTGGCGCTATACGAGAAGGGCGCGTCGAGCGATTCAGTGTCGTCATAGGCACTCGCGAGACGGAAGGAAACATTTCAGGCTTTCTCGGCGTCAGGGCGTTGCTCGACGAGCTTGGCCCTGTAGAGGCTATCCCAAACGCCTTACGGGACAACTGGTCACAGACGATGTTCACGCTGCGCATGCTTGGCAGGATGGTTACGGGTGACGTGTCGATCAAGAACATCAGTGGCCCCATCAACATCGCACAGTTTGCCGGAGAATCGGCCCAGCGCGGGCTGCGTTATTTCCTGGGTTTCTTGGCTATGATCAGCATCAGCCTGGGTGTACTGAATCTATTACCGGTCCCGGTTCTGGATGGTGGCCAGATCGTTTACCAGACGGTCGAGCTGGTCAAGGGCAGTCCGCTGTCCGAACGCGCGCAGATTATCGGACAACAATTCGGCATACTCGCACTCATAGTTCTGATGAGTTTTGCCTTTTATAACGACATCGCGAGAATACTCGGTTGAGGACAAGCAATAACAGAATGATGAGACGCCTGACAACGACTGCGCTGTGCTTACTGTTGCCACTATCTGCATTGGCGCAATCCGATTTCGTTGTGCGCGACATGCGGGTCGAGGGCCTGCAGCGCATCTCCGAAGGTACGGTCTTCAATTACCTGCCAATAAACATCGGCGATCGTGTCGACCAGGTTCGCGTGCAGGAGTCGATTCGAGCGCTGTATGGACAGGGCCTGTTCGACGACATCGAGATTCGCCGTGATGGAGAGACCCTGATTGTCGTCGTGCACGAGCGTCCTTCGATCGAGAGTTTTGTTATCGAAGGCAATAAGGACATCAAGACCGAAGATCTGACCGAGTCGTTGCGTGGCGTAGGCCTGGCTAAAGGTCGTACATTCGACCAGTCTGTTCTCGACGAAGTCGCGGGTTTCCTGCGCGAGCAGTACTATGATCGCGGTAAGTACGGTGTAGTGGTCGGTACGTCAGTCGTTGATACGCCCAACAATACGGTGCGTATTCGTATCGACGTGAAAGAAGGTGATCGCGCGAAAATCCGGCAGGTGAATATCGTCGGCAACGAGACGTTTGAAGAAAAAGATATTCGCGGCGACTTTGAACTTGATACCGGCAATTGGCTTTCCTGGATTCGACAGGACGATCGCTACGCAAAGGAAGCGCTCGAAGGCGATCTTGAAAAACTGCGCTCGTTTTACATGGACAGGGGCTATGCGGATTTTCGTGTCGACTCGACACAGGTTGCGATTTCACCAAACAAGAAAGACATTTTCGTAACGATTGGTATCAATGAAGGCGAGCTTTACACGATCTCTGACGTAAAGATTGTGGGTGAAATGGTTGTCCCGGAAGAACTGCTGCGTGCGATGGTGCTCGCGCAACCAGGGTCTATCTTCAATCAGCGCGCGTTGACGCAGTCTTCGGAGTTCATGTCATTCCGGCTTGGTGAACAAGGATATGCAAACGCCGAGATCGAGCCCGTTCCTGAACTCAATCGCGAGACCAAGGAAGCAGATATAACCTTCTATGTGGATCCGAAGAGTCGTGTCTACGTTCGACGTATCAATTTCCACGGCGTTGACGAAGTTAATGACGAGGTTTTGCGGCGGGAGATGCGGCAAATGGAGAGCTCGTATCTGTCCAACAATCTTGTTGAACGATCGAAGGTCCTGCTGCAACGATTGCCCTATGTGGAAGCTGTCGAAGTCAATAACACGCCCGTCCCCGGCGTGCCGGATATGGTGGATATTGATTTCGACATTCAATACCGCATGCCCGGGCAATTCAGCGGCGGCATCGGCTATTCGGAGTCGCAGAAACTGATGCTGAATGGCAGCATCGTGCACACGAACTTCCTCGGCACAGGAAATCGCGTTGCGCTAGAGGCAGTGTCGGGCAAGTATCAGAAGCTCTACAGTCTGTCGCATACCGATCCGTATCGGAGCATGGATGGCGTCAGCCGGACAGTCAGCCTCAATTATCGTGACATTACGCAGTTCACGTCGGCCGCATCCGACTTTTCGACGACAAGTGGCGGCCTGACGGTCGACTATGGCTATCCGATCACGGAGTTCCAGCGAGTTTCGTTCGGCCTGTCCTATCAGCGTGCCGAACTACTGGCGTCGACGTCGAGCACGCAGCAAGCGCAGGACTGGGTCCTGAATAACGGCAATCCGTTCATTGAGGACGCCGGGACCGGTTTTTTGTTTTTCGGCACGAAATTCGATACGGTCGAAATGATCGCCGGATGGTCGTTCGATAGTCGCAATCGGGCGTTGTTCGCCAATCGTGGTACACGCCAGCAGCTCACGCTGGCTGTAGCTGTACCGGGCAGTGATGTGGAGTACTTCCAGGCGCGCTACAACTTCACAAAGTACATTCCCATTTACGGCCGATGGGTCGGCAGAATAAATGCGGAACTCGGGCTTGCGCAAGCCATGGGCGATACGACTGCTGCGCCCCCGTTCAAGCAATTCTATGGTGGCGGACCGTCATCGGTGCGTGGCTTCAAAGAGTCCTGGCTCGGGCCGCGTGACAGTTTCGGTAATCCCTACGGCGGAAACATGTTGGTTGCGAGTCAGGCAGAGCTTATAATCCCGCTGCCGGAAAAATGGTCCAGCCAGGCCCGCGCAAGCATCTTTTACGACATTGGTAATGTATTCAATACGGGCGAGGTAGATTTCACCGACAAGCTCGGCGCGCCGATCGAGTACAAGCCGGATATCGATGAGCTTCGTGCATCGATTGGTATTGGCGTACAATGGCTGGCGCCGCTCGGTTTGTTTAGATTCAGTTATGCTTACCCGCTGAATGAGTACAGGGGTAACGACAGGTAT
>CALZHX010000327.1 GCA_945787435.1 uncultured Woeseiaceae bacterium | reverse complement strand
GGTCCCGGTCCGCCCCGGCGCATGCGTTTGAAAAAAAGATACGCTTTCAACATGTCACCGGCTATGCCTGGCACTTTGCACTGTTCATCTCCGTGCTGTTCTTTGCGCCGCATATCCTGTTCTTTGAGTCCGTGCTCGGATTCAGCTGGCCACATTTGCCGAACACGATCATTCTCATAACCGCGATAATTGCGACAGCAGTCCTGATTGCACTGCTTATCCGCCGTGCAACGCATCCTGTACAACGATTTATATCCAACGCGGATGACTACATCAGCATTTTTGTCGTGCTCGTGCCGCTTCTCACCGGAATCCTCGCTTTCACCCACTTCGGCGCACGCTATGAAACGCTTCTTGCAGTGCATCTCCTCAGTGTCGAAGTGATGCTCATCTGGTTCCCGTTCGGCAAGTTGATGCACATGATAATGACGATGCCGGCCCGTTTTCAGGCAGGAACAGCTTATGGGCGCAGGGGGGTGAAGGCATGAACACTGAATCTATGTCTTTGCAGGATTTCCGCGGCATGCTAAAGCAAATGAACGTCGATGTGCCCGGCCGCGATCTTACTGATGAAGATCGGGTGCGGCGCGCCAAAAGAGCATTTGCGCAAAAACTCAATGGCCACCGCGCTGTCGACATGGACACATGCCTGCAATGCGGCATGTGTGCCGAGGCCTGCCACTTCTATGAGGTCACCCAGGATGAAAGGTATGCGCCGGTATACAAGTTCCGGCCATTACGACGCTTCTATCGCCGCGAGATGAGCCCGATGCGCTGGTTCTACCGCCCGTTTACACGCGACATCACGGCTGACGAGCTCAAGGAATGGCAACACCTCGTGTACGACGCCTGCACAGGTTGCGGGCGTTGCGACATGATCTGTCCAATGGGTATAAAAATTTCGGCGGCGGTCCGGGTCATGCGTCACGGCCTCGCTGCAGCCGGTTACGTACCCTCCGAAATGCGTATTATCAGGGACGAGCAGCGCGACAAGAACACGCTGTTCGGGGTAGGCGCAGAGCAACTGAAGGCTCTCGTTCAGAAGCTCGGCGCAGACGGTATCGACATCCCGCTCGACCGCGAGCAGGCGGATATCATGCTGATGACGACCGCTATCGAGGTTTTGCTGTTTCCTGATGCGCTTGCGGCAACAGCGAAAATTCTGAACAAGGCCAGTGCCAACTGGACGATCTATAGCGATACGTTCGAGGCAGCGAACGTCGGCATCATCACCGGTGCTGATCCGACAATGGACCTCGCCATCAAACGCATTGTCGACAAAGCCAACAGCGTTGGTGTGAAAGCGGTGCTGATGCCCGAATCAGGGCACGCTTACCAGACATTGCGCTGGGAAGGCGCCAATGAGATGGGTGAAGAACTATCCTTTGACGTCATCTCGGTGCCTGAGTTTGTAGCTGCAGAGATCAAGGCCGGTCGCCTGAACCTCAAGTCGCAAGCGAACGGCGCCTCAGTGACGTATCACGATCCGTGCCGCCTCTCGAGAAAGGGCGGCGTGACACAACAGCCGCGAGATGTTCTCAACGCTATGGGATTCGAGGTACGCGAAACCGCGTCCACCAAACGTGAAAATTACTGCTGCGGTGGTGGTTGCGGCGAGTTCGTATTAAAGAGCGCTGCGGACCTGCGGCAAAAGGCATTCGAAGTAAAGAAACATGAAATTGATGAGGCCGGCGCAGATGCGGTCGTCACCGGGTGCTCCAATTGCAGGGTCAATCTGATGATTGGTGCAGATATCTCCGGTTGGCAGACACCGGTTACAAGTCTCGTTGAGACGGTTGCAGCCAATTTGGCTGATTAGAACAGGTAGGAAACGTCATGAATGATCGAGTTGTTGTAGACCCTATCACGAGAATCGAGGGTCACCTGCGAATTGAAGCGCAGATGGATGGCGACCGTATTGCCGAAGCTTACTCATCCGGCACGATGGTCCGCGGAATCGAAATCATATTGCGTGGTCGCGACCCGCGTGATGCCTGGGCATTCGCCCAACGTATTTGCGGTGTGTGCACACTGGTGCATGGCATTGCGTCCGTGCGTGCTGTTGAGGACGCTCTCGACTACGAGATTCCGAAGAATGCACAGTTGATTCGCAACCTCATGATCGGCGCACAATATGTGCACGATCATGTAATGCACTTTTACCATCTGCATGCACTGGACTGGGTCGACGTTGTGTCAGCCCTGTCAGCTGATCCAAAGGCAACCTCTGAACTTGCCCAGAGCATCAGCAATTACTCGAAGAGCTCGCCAGGCTACTTCGCCGACATGCAAAAGAAGGTCAAAGATTTCGTCGAAGCCGGCCAGCTCGGCATCTTCGCGAAGGCTTACTGGGGCCACCCTGCCTACAAGCTTCCGCCCGAAGCCAACCTGATGGCGGTTGCACACTACCTGGAGGCATTGGCATGGCAACGTGATGTCTCGAGGCTGCATGCGATCTTCGGCGGCAAGAACCCGCATCCTCACTTCCTGGTTGGTGGTGTTCCGTGTCCGATCGATCTCGATTCGGACTCAGCCATTAACTCAGCACGCCTCTCGACGGTGCAGGGCATCATCACGCAGATGCGCGAATTCGTTGACCAGGTTTACGTGCCGGACACACTCGCGATAGCCAGCTTCTACAAGGACTGGGGTGCGCAAGGTGAAGGCGTTGGCAACTTCCTGTGCTACGGCGACCTGCCAGAAAAGGGCATCGCCGATCCGTCGTCATACCTGTTCCCGCGCGGCGCCATCCTGAATCGCGACCTGTCGACGATTCATGAAGTCGATCTGCACGCTCAGGATGAGATCCAGGAATTCGTCGCACACTCCTGGTACGACTATTCCAGCGGCAAGGAATCCGGCTTGCATCCGTACGATGGTGAGACGGAGTTTAACTATGACGGCCCGACGCCGCCGTATGAACAGCTCGATATTGAGAAGAGCTACTCATGGCTGAAATCGCCACGCTGGAAAGGCAACGTCATGGAAGTCGGATGCTTGTCACGTGTCCTGATGATGTATGCCAACGGGCATGAGCAGACGCAGGAACTCGTGAACTACACGTTGCAGACCCTGGACGTTCCGGTCGAGGCATTGTTCTCGACGCTTGGTCGCACTGCGGCGCGCACGCTTGAAACCAAGATCGTCGCCGACAACCTGCAGACCTGGTACGACAACCTGGTCGGCAACATCAAGTCCGGCGATACGCGCACCTTTAACGAGGTAATGTGGGAACCGTCAACGTGGCCGAAGAAGGCCCAGGGCGCAGGATTCATGGAAGCTCCGCGCGGCGGCCTCGCACACTGGATCGTCATCGAAGACGAGAAGATTGCGAACTACCAGGCCGTCGTTCCGAGCACATGGAATGCCGGACCGCGAGACGCTGTAGGCCAGGCCGGACCGTATGAGGCGGCTCTGAAGGGGCACCAGATGGTCGACCCGCAACAACCGGTCGAAATTCTGCGCACGATTCACAGCTTCGACCCATGTATCGCCTGTGCAGTTCACGTAACCGATCCGGACGGCGAAGAACTCGTCAACGTCAAGATCAGGTAGGAGGATGACAATGAAGAAATTGGTAGCAGGCCTGGTCCTCCTTACAGGATCCACGAGCCCGGCATTCGCGCATACTTTGTCGTTCCATGAGGGGGTGGCGGCGTTCTATCACCAGCTGCTGGGTGCGCATCACCTGCCACTGACGGTGCTGCTGATTGTCATTGGAATTGCCCTGTTCGCAAGACGCAAAACTAGCGATAACTAACTGATTCTAAACTGAAATTCGCTCATTACCTGTACATAATTACTGGTAACTCCATACCTGTGAGGAAGTACTATGAGCGATTCAAGATCGGCAGTTGTCGAGCTCCTCCCTAAAGTT
>CALZHX010000326.1 GCA_945787435.1 uncultured Woeseiaceae bacterium | reverse complement strand
GTGATCCCGGGCGCATGGCTGAGCACTCCTGCGTAGACGAGACTCACTGGTGCGTATCCTCGTCGGTGAACGCGTCACCACCGCCGGTCATTGCGTAGACGCCGGCACGAACCGGGCCGTGCGTCTCAATGCCCTGCCGCATAAGTTCCAGGTAGTCAAACCATTCGATGCCCAGAAACGCGGCATAGTGCATCAGAATCTGACCGTTCACGCCAAGCACGTATAAAAGGCCGATGTCGCCTTCCTTCAATGCCGACCGTTCTTCGTCATCGAGTTCGTAACTCGTGAGAAGAGCGTCGATGTTGTCCCTGCACTGCTGCTGTATGTCCTCATCGCGATTGAGTTCGTAGAGCAATTTCTGCAGATAGTAGAGGCTCATTACTTGCCCAACTTTGGTACGCGATGTGAGCCGAGCGCAACACAGACATTTTTAGTTTCCATGTAGAACTCGAAACTGTAGTCGCCACCATCCCGGCCAATTCCACTGGCCTTCATGCCGCCGAACGGTGCCGGCAGATGGCGATTGTTCTCGGAATTGACCCAGATCATGCCGGCATCCAGGTTCTTTGCCAGGCGATGTCCACGTCCTATGTCGTTGGTCCACACATACGCCGCGAGGCCATACTCCGTGTCATTGGCAATGCGCAGTGCCTCGGCTTCGTCCTTGAAAGGAATCGCGGTCAAGACCGGGCCGAATATCTCTTGTTGCGCGACGCGCATGTCATTGCTGGCGTCCGCAAACAGGGTTGGTGCAACGAAATTACCCGCACCCTCAATTGCCTTGCCTCCAGCGGCGATACTGGCACCGTCCTCGACTGCCGTTGTGAAGTAACTACAGACTTTGTCGAAGTGCCGCTTGTGAATCAGAGGGCCGATCTCCGTTTCCGGATCGAGGGGATGCCCAACCGTGAGTTTGCCGATTCGTTCTACGAGCTTTGCGTTGAATTCGTCCTGGATCGACTCCTGCACGAGAAGGCGGCTCGACGATGTACATCGCTCACCGTTGAGACTGTAGATCATGAACACGACGGCATCGAGTGCGCGTTCAAGATCTGCGTCGTCAAAGACGATAACCGGGTTCTTGCCACCGAGTTCGAAATGTACACGCTTCAGTGTGTCGGCACCCTGCCGCATGATGTGACTGCCGGTCATCGACTCACCAACAAAAGCAATGGCCTTGATGAGCGGATGTTCGGTAAGGGTCTTACCGGCGTCCTCACCCAGGCCCTGCACGCAATTTAGTACACCGTCCGGGAGTCCCGCATCATGGGCGATTTCCGCAAGCATCATGGCCGTATACGGCGACCATTCGGCCGGCTTGTGAACGACCGTGCATCCTGCTGCAAGTGCCGGAGCAATCTTCCACGTCGATAGCATGAACGGCGTGTTCCATGGCGTGATAACGCCGACCGGCCCGATGGGCTGGCGAATCGAGTAGTTTATGTGCTCATCGGCTGGCAGAGATTGACCATCGCGCGCATTGGGTGCCATGTCGCCGAAGAAACGGAAATTCGCTGCGCTGCGGATCGCCGCCTTGTTCATGAATCTGAGGGGTTGACCTGAATCGTAGCTCTCGACCAACGCGATGCTCTCGGCATTGTCGACGATCGCGTCGGCGACTTTGTGCAACAGCTTCTTGCGTTCACTACCCGGCATTTCCCGCCAACCTTCGAATGCCGCATCGGCGGCCTGGCAAGCCGCATCTATATCGTCGGCGTTACCGGCCGCGACGTCACCGATCACGCTGTTGTCGACAGGTGTATAGCCTTCAAACGTATTTCCTGACCGCCCAGCAGCACGTTTGCCATTGATGAAATGCGGTAAGGCCTCTTTCTTCAGTGGTGCGAGCAGCGTTTCGATTTTCTGCAGGTTGTTGTCAAGTTCTGACATCTATCCGTTCCTTTGTGCGAGGTAGTCGCGAATGTTGCTGTGCTTCCAGCGAAACTCAGCATCGATCTCCTGAATTTCAAGCGACAGGGCCATCGGCCGTTTGTCGAATTCGGGCTGCACGAATCGCTTTAGTGCATCGAACAGTCGCTCGCCGACCTCTTTCTTGATTTCAGGTGGCCGCGGTGCAACCCGTAACGTTACGTTGATAAAGGTGTTGTCCGGATGGCTGTCCGCAACCCGGTAAACGTCACGCCGTGCCGCGCGTGTGCGAATACCGCCAATGGGCAGTGCGTCGATCCTGACAGCGGTCTCGTGCATCGTTTGCACGAGCCCGTCGATATCAAGCTCGGCCTCCAGGTTCGCTGAATATTCAATAACTTGGTGTGGCATGTCGTCTGGCCCAGGTAGAGATTGTAATCATTTAACATGTTAAGTATACTGTGCTTCCCCTGTAGCTGCAACTCAAGATTTCGCTCGATGCTTGCCAACGAAGACATTACCGCCGCAGCCAATCAGCTGTACGAAGCCGAGACAAGGCGCACGCAGATCGCGCCGTTGACGCTCTCGCATCCGGACATGGATATGGACGATGCGTACGCCGTTCAGAAAGCCTGGGTCGATCGCAAGATCGCCGATGGCCGCAAGATCACCGGCTACAAGATTGGCCTGACATCACGCGCCATGCAGATGGCAATGAAGATAGAGACGCCCGACTTCGGCGTGTTGCTGGACGACATGGCGTTCGCAGATGGTGCTACGATCCGCGCGGCTGATTTCACCGACCCGCGCATCGAGGCCGAGTTCGCGTTCGTTCTAAAGAAGTCGCTAATCGGCGAGAACGTATCGCTCGAACAGGTCATGGCAGCCACGGATTACGTAGTGCCGGCACTCGAACTGATCGCAGCACGCAGTTACCGCGTCGACCCCGAGACCGGGTACACCCGAAATGTATTCGATACGATTGCAGATAACGCGGCAAATGCGGGATATATCGTTGGCAACAACAGGATTGATCCCGCTGCGATCGACCTTCCCTGGGCCGGTGCGATGCTTTACCTGAATGGGGAAATCGAGGAAACAGGACTTGCGGGCGGCGTAATGGGTCACCCGGCTCACGGCATACGTTGGGTCTGCAAGCGATTCGCACCGCATGGCGTTGGCCTGGAGCCCGGCCACTTTATCCTTGCCGGATCATTCACCAGGCCCGTAGCGGTGAAACCGGGCGACCGGATTCTCGCGGACTACGGACCGCTCGGCACCATCGAGGTTGACTTCGAATGAACGAAATCCCACGCAACCGGTTCAGAACCGGACTTGAGACCGGCAATACGCAGTTCGGTGCCTGGCTGAGCATTCCCGACCAGACAGTCGCGGAGATCATGGCCGGCGCCGGCTTCGATTGGCTGCTTGTCGATCACGAACATGGTCCATTCGAGCTTCGCGACGTCATGTCACACCTGCAGGCGATGGCCCCGTATGACGTTGCGCCTATTGTCAGGCCAGTCGACGACAACCCGGCGCTACTCAAAAAACTGTGCGACATCGGAGCGCAAAGTTTCATCGTGCCGATGATCGACACGGCGGAACAGGCTGCTGCCGTCGTTAGTGCCGTCAAGTACCCGCCCGACGGACGCCGCGGCCTGGGAACGTCAATGGCCAGGGCCGCCCGATGGAATACGGTGCCGGGATACCTGCAACATGCGAACGATGATATCTGCGTCATTGTTCAGGCCGAAACGCTAACCGCAATCGAAAATCTTGAATCGATCGCGAATACGCCCGGCGTTGATGGTGTGTTTTTCGGTCCATCGGATCTGTCTGCATCTATGGGGCATGCCGGCGATGTAACCCACCCCCAGGTAATTGAGGCAATCAGCGCCGGCTTGCGTACGGTCCGGGCCGCTGGAAAAAATGCGGGTCTGCTGTGCCTGGACGAGTCGCAGGTTCCACACTACGTCAACTGCGGCGCGAATTTTGTCGGTGTCGGCGTGGATACGCTTCTGCTCGGCAACTCCGCTCGCGCGCTGGCGTCACTGTACGATTCCGATGACGACGACGCGTCGTCACCAGCTGGTTATTGAGGATCACACGATGAAATTCTTGAGTTTTGAGAAAGATGGCTATGCGTCCTTTGGCACGTTAAAAGATGGCGGCATAGTCGATCTGGGTGCTAAACATGGCGGTCTGCGTGACCTTAGAGATGCGATTCGCACAGACAGGTTAGGTGAGTTGATCGCCGAGACCAATGATGCGGACGAGGACTACACGCTCGCGGACGTCGATCTCCTGCCGACGATCCCGAACCCCGAGAAGATCATTTGCATCGGCGTGAACTATGCCAATCGCAATGAGGAATACAAAGACGGTTCGGCGCCGCCAAAGTACCCGAGCGTGTTCATGCGCACCCGCGAGTCGCTGGTCGGCCACGAACAGGACATTCTGGATCCCCCCGAATCAGATCAACTCGACTACGAGGGTGAGATCGTTATCGTGATTGGTAAGGAAGGCAGGCGCATTGCAGAGGCAGACGCGCACGAATACGTCGCCGGCCTGACAGTGATGAACGAAGGCTCGCTGCGGGACTTTCTGCGCCACGCCAAGTTCAACGTAACGCAAGGCAAGAACTTCGCTAAGTCAGGCTCACTCGGACCGTGGATGGTGACACCCGATGAACTGGACCCGATGGGTGAACTGCAGATCATTACAACG
>CALZHX010000325.1 GCA_945787435.1 uncultured Woeseiaceae bacterium | reverse complement strand
TTCGCTGGCCTCATGTGGCACTTGTACCATTTTCCGCGCAGAAGGCACCCCTGCAGTGGCGCGCAAACAATGGCTCGCCGGTGTACTTGAAGTGCGCGGGGAGCTCAGGCTCGACGATGGTGCCGTCAACGCGCTTAATGATGGCAAGAGCCTGCTGCCTGTAGGCGTCGTCGAGGTCGTCGGCAACTTCCGGCGTGGTGATGTAGTGACTCTGGTCGACAGCCACGGCAACGAGCTTGGTCGAGGCCTGGCCGAGTACTCCAGTGAAGAGGCAGAGCGCCTCAGCGGTTGCCATTCCGAACAAATCGAGGAGCATCTTGGCTATCGTGGCCGGTCGGTCATGGTGCACCGCGACGAACTGGTATTGTTCGATCATGATTGAGCAAATGATGAATTCGATGGGCGAAAGCGCCCGTCGCGCTGCCCGCGCACTGGCGTTGACGAGCAATGAGCAGCGCAACATGGCACTGCGGGCAGCTGCTGAGGCCATACGCAGCCGCCAGGGCGAAATACTGGCAGCGAATGCCGTGGACATGAGCGAAGGCGGGGAGCGCAGTCTGAGCACGGCAATGCTCGATCGCCTGATGCTCGATGCGGACCGGGTCGAGGGTATGGCAGCGGGCATCGAGGCAGTCGCCGAACTGCACGATCCGATTGGGCAGGTGCTTGCCGATTGGGATCGTCCAAACGGTCTCAGGATCCAACGTGTCAGTGTGCCGCTCGGTGTTATCGGCATCATTTACGAGAGCCGCCCCAATGTGACCGCCGATGCGGCTGCGCTGTGTCTGAAGTCCGGCAATGCCGCGATCCTGCGCGGCGGTTCGGAGAGCTTTCACTCGAGCCAGGCTATCTATCAATGCCTTCGCGAAGGCCTGGTGTCGGCCGGTATGGACGCAGATGCAGTACAAATGGTGCCGACAACGGATAGAGCAGCCGTCGGCTACCTCCTCTCGTCGATGGGCGAGTGGCTTGATGTCGTTGTGCCGCGGGGCGGCAAGAGCCTCATCAAGCGCGTGCAGGAGGAAGCCCGCGTACCAGTCATCGGCCACCTCGAAGGCATATGTCACGTCTACCTTCACGAAGCCGCAGTTACCGACATGGCGCGCGATGTCGTTTTGAATGCGAAGATGCGACGCACCGGTATTTGTGGTGCCGCAGAGACGGTGCTCGTGGACAGGGCGGCCGCCGGACGCCTGCTGCCAGTAATATCTGCTGCCCTTATCGATGCCGGGTGCGAAATCCGCGGTGACAATGCCGTCCGTGAGGTCGTTCCGGAAGCCCGGGCAGCGTCGAACGAAGACTGGTCTACCGAGTACCTCGACGCCATTATCTCGATCCGCGTCGTTGACGGCATCGATCAGGCGATCGCGCATGTTGCTGAGTTTGGTTCGGGACATACCGAGAGCATCATCACGGATGATGACATGGCGGCAGAGCAATTCCTGCGCGAGGTCGACAGCGCCATCCTGCTGCACAACGCCTCGACGCAATTCGCCGACGGCGGCGAATTCGGGATGGGCGCCGAGATCGGCATCGCGACGGGGCGAGTACACGCTCGCGGGCCGGTCGGGGCGGACCAACTCACGAGTTACAAGTACGTCGTCCGCGGTTCGGGACAGACGAGACCCTGATGTCCGACTCGAACACCTCGTTTGATGTCGCCGTCATTGGGGCCGGCATCAACGGTGCCGGTATCGCCCGCGATGCGGCGCTGCGTGGGCTGCGAGTTATTGTTCTCGATCAGAATGACCTGTGCAGCGGCACCTCCGCGGCGTCGAGCAGGTTGATCCATGGCGGTCTTCGCTATCTCGAGTATGGCGAGATACCACTGGTATTTGAGTCGCTGCGCGAGCGTATTACGCTGCGCAAGAGTGCGGCGCACCTCATCAGGCCCCTGCGCATTTGCATACCGGTCTACGAAGGGGCGAAGCGCGGGCCGCTGTTGATTCGATTGGGCATGATCGCTTACGACATGTTGTCCGTTGGCAAGACCGTACCCGCCCATGACATGTTGAGCCGCGATGAGGCGATTGAGAACGAGCCGGGCCTGGAACACAAAGGATTGCGGGCCGCAGCCCGATATTACGATGCCCAGGTCACGTTCGCCGAGCGCCTCGTGCTCGAAAACCTGCTGGGTGCCCGCGCCGCCGGTGCCGAGATCTGCACTTATCATCGTGTGGAACGCATCACGATCGATGGCGGGGCGGTGACCGGGCTCGACTTCGTCGACTGTTTGAGCGGCGAGAAAAAGCACTGTGGAGCCTCGGTCGTCGTGAATGCGGCAGGTCCTTGGGTGGACCAGGTATTGATGGCAACGGGCAAGCCGGCAAAGAAATTGATTGGCGGCACCAAGGGCAGCCATATCGTCGTTAGCCCGTTCGAGGGTGCTCCGAAGGATGCGTACTACGTTGAGGCGGCCGCCGATGGGCGACCGTTTTTTATCATCCCCTGGAATGGCCTCTACCTGATCGGCACGACAGACATTCGTTTTGACGGGGACCTGAGCGCAGTAAGGGCCAGCGATGCTGAAGTCGATTACCTTCTCAGGGAGACGAACCGGGTTTTCCCCTCGGCCGACCTGGCCCGGGATTATATTCATTATGCCTACGCGGGTGTGAGGCCGCTGCCGCGTCGCGAACGCGGACCCGAATCGTCAATTAGCCGAAAACACATCATCCGGAAGAATAGAAAAATTGCCCGGGGATTGATTTCCATTATCGGCGGCAAGCTCACAACCTACCGTAACCTGGCCGAGCAGACTGTCGACCGGCTTGGCAAGGTTCTTGGGCGCCGGCTGCCGGACTGCCGTACACAGGAGACTATGCTGCCTGGCGCCTACCGGATCGAAGAAGCGCGGGACCTGCTGATGGCAATGGACGCCTTGTCTGTCGCGGATGTTGAGAGATTATTGGGTCTCTACGGCGGACGGTCAATCGAGCTTGCGGCGCTGCTCGAC
>CALZHX010000324.1 GCA_945787435.1 uncultured Woeseiaceae bacterium | reverse complement strand
GTCAAGTTCGGTGCGCTTGTCGATTTCGACCTGTTTTACGGCCGCGAGCATCAGTCGCACCACTTTCAGGCGGTCTTTGTCACCGGCCTTCATGGCGGACTTCATGTCTTCGGTTATTTGGTCTTTCAGGGACATGGCAGACTCCGTGAATACGGAGCAAGGCGTTTATCAGTACAGGCGCTTGCGCTTCGCATCTTCGCGGGAAAGGCGCTTCAGGTGCCGTTTGACGGCAGCCGCTTTCTTGCGCTTACGCTCCTGCGTGGGCTTTTCGTAATACTCCCGACGACGCAATTCCGTCAGGATGCCGGCCTTTTCACAGGCACGCTTGAAACGCCGCAAGGCGGCGTCGAAGTACTCATTTTCTTTTACGCGAACACTGGGCATACGATCTTGTTTCCAAACATAAATAAACCCGGCACATGGCCGGGACTCAGCCGCCTATTATAACTGCACAAATTCGGCAAATCCAACCCCCAAGGCCCGTTTGTTAGCCGCCTGTCGCCGGTACGCTCCCCTCAGTTGGAACCCCACGCCTTCAGTGAGCGCACTACCGACAGGTTCCTGCGGTATCATCCGCCGCCTATGAACGTTCTGGGCATCGAAACGAGCTGCGACGAGACCGGTGTGGCCGTCTACAGCACTGAAAAAGGCCTGATTGCGGACGCATTGCACAGCCAGGTCGACCTGCACGCCGTCTATGGTGGGGTCGTGCCCGAAATAGCGTCGCGCGACCACATTCGTTGCCTGCTGCCTCTCGTAGAGCAAGTTCTGGGAGATGCCGGCATCGAAAAACCCGACGCAATCGCCTATACGGCTGGTCCGGGGCTGGTGGGTGCGTTAATGGTCGGCAGCGGCATGGCGAATGGCCTGGGGCTCTCGTGGGGCTGCCCGGTCATTCCTGTGCACCATATGGAAGGCCACCTGCTGGCGCCCATGCTTGAGGATGAAGCGCCGGAATACCCGTTTCTTGCGCTGCTGGTGTCCGGAGGGCACTCGATGCTGATATCGGTATCCGGCCTCGGCGAATACGGCGTGCTCGGGACAACGCTCGACGACGCAGTCGGTGAGGCATTCGACAAGACTGCCAAGTTGCTTGGCCTCGGTTATCCGGGCGGGCCGGCGCTGGCGGCACTTGCCGAGGAGGGTAACGACGATGCGTTTGCACTGCCACGACCCATGCTCAATCGTCCCGGGTACGACTTTAGCTTCAGCGGCCTGAAAACTGCGGTGATGCTCGAAGTGCGCAAGACCCAGGATGACGACAGTTACGAAAGCCGTCGAGCAGATCTTGCGGCGTCGTTCCAGCGCGCTGCGGTCGATACGCTTGTCGGACGTACACTGCAGGCGGCCAGGAAAGAAAAGCTCGAGCGGGTGGTGATAGCCGGAGGTGTCGGCGCTAACAAACTGTTGCGTAGCGAAATGGCGGCACGATTCGACGGCCGCGTTTACTATCCTCGCATGGCGTTTTGCACTGACAATGGTGCGATGATCGCCGTCGCCGGGGCGCTGCGTCTTGCTGATGCGCAGTCTGCCGGGGAAATCCGGGCGCAGGCGCGCTGGTCGCTGAATACGCTTGGACCGCCTGAACGCAAGGTTGCCGGGGACTGAAAGAGGGCACATGGACAAAATTTTTCTGCACGACCTCCGGGTTGAGACGGTCATCGGGATCTGGGAATGGGAGCGCAAGATTCGCCAGATCGTTGCTATCGACCTCGAGATGTCGGCCGACATTCGTAAGGCTGCCAAGACGGACAGCGTCGACGACACACTCAATTACAAAGGTGTTGCCAAACGCTTGCAGCAGTTCATCGGCGATTCGAGTTTTCAGCTGGTCGAGACTCTCGCGGAGAATATTGCAGCCATCGTGCTCGACGAGTTCGAGGTGGCTTGGGTCAAAGTCAAGGTCAACAAGCCTGGCGCGATTCGCGGCGCGCGCGATGTGGGCGTGATCATCGAGCGGGGCGCCCGGCCCGATTCGGGGTAGCGGATATGCCGGTTGTTTATCTTGGGCTTGGCAGCAATATTGACCCCGAAGAAAATCTCAGGCTCGGCGTCAACGAACTCCGCCGCCGCTACGGTGATCTCGTCATCTCAAATACTTATCAGAACGCTGCCGTCGGATTCGAGGGGAGTGATTTCTGGAATCTCGTTGTAGGCTTCGAGTCGGACGATGGGCCAGCAAGTATTCAGGATGAGATAGAAGTGATCCACGAACTGGCAGGACGACAACGCGGCGCGGACCGCTACTCGTCGCGACCGCTCGATATCGATTTGTTGTTGTACGGGGACCTCGACGTCGACGAGCCTCCGCTACACCTGCCGCGATCTGACGTACTTGCTTACAGTTTCGTGTTGCGCCCGCTCGCAGAACTCGCCCCCGATCTGATTCACCCCGGAACCGGCCGCACGCTGGCCGAGCATTGGCAGGAATGTGACACAGCCGGTCATCCTTTGACCCGAGTGGACGTTAGGCTATAGGGGCCCGGTAGCTACCAGCCAATACTACGTCCACCGTCGATCGCGATGATCTGGCCGGTAACGTAGTCTGCGTCTTTCGCAAGGAACAGGACGGCATTGGCGATATCCTCGGGAGTTCCTGGTCGTCCCATTGGAATCTGCTCGAGAATCGCATCCTTGGTAGCGCCACTCATGCCATTCTCCGGCCACAGGATCGCGCCAGGTGATACGCCGTTCACGCGCACCTCCGGCGCCAGGTCTTTGGCCAGTGAACGCGTTAGCATCGCGAGTCCGGCCTTGGCAGGCCCGTATACGGGGTGGTTCCTGAGCGGGCGCTGTGAGTGGACGTCGACGATATTGATGATGACCCCACGTGCTTCGCGCAACGCCGGCAATGCAGCCTGGGACAGAAACAACGGAGCCTTGAGATTCGTACCGACGAGGTCATCCCACTGGTCTTCGGTAATTTCCCCGACCGGTGTCGGATAGAAACTCGACGCATTGTTGACAAGAATGTCGAGCCGGCTGCGCCACGTGTGTACCTCGTCGACCAACTTATTGAGGCTGGCAAGATCGTTCAGATCGGCCGCAAACGTTGCTGCCGAGTCTGCTCGCGCCGCATTCAGTTCTGCAGCGACAGCATTAGCCGGGTCGCCGGATTTGCGATAATGAATCGCGACGTCGGCACCCTGCGCATGAAGCGTGCGGGCGATAGCGGCACCGATGCGGCGTGCGGCACCGGTAATGAGGGCGACGTGATTATCAAGACTGTTTGGCGACGACATCGAAGAACCTGGGATCAATTCGAGTTATAAAGACCGCATTATGCAACACCCGCAGACATTATCCTTGCCGGAGCCGGACGCCGAGAGTGCGATGCACAGCGACTGCGTCGCAGAGTTCATTCGTGACAGGATTCGTGATGCAGGCGGACAAATCAGTTTCGCCGAGTACATGCACCATTGCCTGTATGCGCCCGGACTCGGCTACTACAGTGCGGGCAGCGCGAAGTTCGGGGCTGCCGGCGACTTCGTCACCGCACCGGAAGTGTCTTCGCTGTTTGGGATAATCCTGTCGCGCCAGTGCGCCGAAATTCTCGCGCAGATCGATTCACCCGCGATTCTCGAGATAGGTGCCGGCAGCGGCAAGCTGGCGGCCGACCTCCTCAAGGGCCTTGCCGATTGCGGTGCGTTACCGGAACAAGGGTACAAGATCCTCGATGTTTCGGCGGACCTTCGTGAGCGCCAGGCGTCATTTCTACGGCGGCACGTTCCCGAGCTTCTCAACAGGGTCGAGTGGCTGAACGCGTTGCCGGAGGACTTCTCCGGCGTTGTCATCGCAAACGAGGTTCTGGATGCACTGCCCGTCGAACGATTTGTACGACGGGAGCAATGCATCGCACAGGTTTGCGTCGTCACAGACGGTGACGAATTTAGCCTGGTCGAGACGGAGGCGCCGGCCATGCTCATCGAGGCGGTCGAGAAAATTGAAGCATTCCTCGGACAGAGTTTGCCCAGTGGTTACGCCTCGGAAGTGTGCGTGGCGGCACCGCGATGGGCCGCAGATATTTGCGGATCACTGCGCGACGGGGCCGCGTTCCTGTTCGACTATGGCACAAGCCGCCGCGAATACTACGCGGCGCAAAGATCGGGAGGCTGGTTACGCTGTCATTATCGCCATCACGCGCATGACAATCCGCTGATCCTGCAGGGCATCCAGGATCTGACATCCTGGGTCGATTTCACCGCTGTCGCGGAGGCGGCCGTCGATAACGGGCTTGATATCGCCGGATTCGTGACACAGGCCCAGTTCCTCATAGGCGGCGGACTCGACAATTATCTTGCCGATTTCGCCGAATTGCCGACCGACGCACAGCTGAAATTGTCGGCGGAGATTAAATTACTTACTCTGCCCGCAGAAATGGGCGAGAACTTCAAATGTCTCGGAATTAGCCGGGGAAATCTGCAGCCGCCAACCGCCTTCGAGTTCGGAGACCGGACGACATCACTGGGTTAATCCATGACTGAATTGCAAGTTATCATTCTCGCCATTGTGCAGGGACTCACGGAGTTTCTGCCAATCTCGAGTTCCGGGCATCTCGTGCTCGTACCCGTATTTTTCGGTTGGACCGACCAGGGCCTTGCCTTCGATGTTGCCGTTCATTTTGGCTCGTTAATAGCTGTCTTGCTGTTTTTTCGCAAGGACATTCTGGCGTTACTGCGCGGCAGTGTTCAGGTGCTGGGCGGGAATTTTGCACCGACTGAAGCGCGCATGGCGCTGGGAATTGGCCTGGGAACGATTCCAGCGGCGCTCGCAGGGCTCATGCTTGTCGACTGGATAGAGGCGAACCTGCGCAGCCCTGCCGTCATAGTCGTCACCTTGTCTGGTTACGCCGTCCTGATGATCCTGGCGGACCGCCTGGGACGTCGCAACCGGGATATTTCAGATGTTCGCATCAAGG
>CALZHX010000323.1 GCA_945787435.1 uncultured Woeseiaceae bacterium | reverse complement strand
ACTACCAGCCCGAGGCTTACGTGCCGAGCTCCGACACGTATATCGAGAAGGATGCATCGATCAATCAGCACATCGAGCAGATGCGGCTGTCGGCCACCAAGGCGCTGCTCGAGCGGCCGGATGCGATCATCGTCGCAACGGTGTCGTCGATCTATGGTTTGGGTGATCCGGAGGCCTACTTCAGCATGGTGCTGCACCTGGATCGCGGCGACCGAATCGATCAGCGCAAACTCCTGAGGAGACTCGCCGAACTCCAGTATCAGCGTAACGAACTGGACTTGTCGCAAGGCACCTACCGGGTGCGGGGTGATGTTATTGATGTATTCCCGGCAGAGTCGGAACGCGATGCGGTGCGCATTGAGCTGTTTGACGACGAAATCGAGTCACTGTCGTACTTTGATCCACTCACGGGTGAGGTATCGGCCCGCGTGCCGAGGCTGACGATTTTCCCCAAGACGCACTACGTAACACCAAGAGAGCAACTGCTCGCAGCGTGCGACCTGATCAAGGTTGAGCTGCGTGAGCGCCTGGACCACCTCCGGAAGAATGAAAAACTTCTTGAAGCTCAAAGACTTGAACAGCGAACTTTATTTGATTTAGAGATGATAAAGGAGCTTGGCTACTGCGCCGGTATCGAGAACTACTCGCGCTACCTGTCTGGCCGGGAAGAGGGCGAGCCACCGCCATGCCTGTTCGATTACCTGCCTGATAATGCCATCCTGATTATCGATGAGAGCCACGTGACCGTGCCGCAGCTCGGCGCCATGTACAAAGGCGATCGTTCACGCAAGGAGACGCTGGTTGAATTCGGTTTCCGGCTGCCGTCCGCGCTCGACAACAGACCACTGAGATTCGATGAGTTCGAGAGCCTGGCCCCGCAGACCATTTACACCTCGGCCACGCCTGGCAATTACGAGGACGAACATACAGACAATACCGTCGAACAACTGGTTCGACCGACAGGGCTCGTCGATCCGGCGATGGAGATCCGGCCCGCCAAGACCCAGGTCGATGATGTGCTTTCCGAGATTACCAAGCGCGTGGCCAGGGATGAGCGCGTCCTGATTACCACGCTGACCAAACGCATGGCTGAGGACCTCACGGATTACCTGCAGGAGCATGGCAAGCGTGTGCGCTACCTGCACTCGGATATCGGGACAGTCGAGCGAACGGAGATCATTCGCGATCTGCGCCTGGGTGCATTCGACGTACTCGTAGGCATCAACCTGTTACGAGAAGGTCTGGACATGCCGGAGGTTTCTTTGGTCGCAATTCTCGATGCAGACAAGGAAGGTTTTCTGCGCTCGGATCGCTCGCTCATACAGACGATTGGGCGCGCAGCGCGACATCTTCATGGCACCGCGATCCTGTATGCCGACAGGATGACCGGTTCCATGCAGCGAGCAATCGATGAAACCACCCGCCGGCGGGAGCGGCAACTCGCACATAACAAAGAACACGGGATAACCCCGGCAACGATAGTGAAGCAGGTCGCCGATATCATGGAGGCTGCTTACCCGGTGCCAGGCAGACGCAAGCGTCGTGTCGCGGAAGACGGGGCCCATTACGATCAGATGACGCCCGAGCAGCTTATGAAGCGGGCGACCAAGCTGGAAAAGAGGATGTTCAAACACGCTCGCGACCTCGAATTCGAGGAAGCGGCAAGGCTGCGCGACGAGATTCGCTACATTCGCGAGGAGGGGCTTGGACTGTCCGATCGCAAGGCCGGATAATGGGTCTTGCGTGCCGGGTAAGGCTTGAGTATCGTATGCGCCCCTCGCGGGCAGGTGACACTTTTTGAGGGTGATTAGCTCAGGGGTAGAGCGCCACGTTGACATCGTGGAGGTCGGTGGTTCGAGACCACCATCACCCACCAATTCGCGAATAATGACCGGCCGTTGTGTATCTGCAACATATTGCCTGATTTTTTCGGAAAAACAGTCGTTTCCACGGTTGTTTCTTGCTATGCGGCTATATAGAATCGCTGTCCCGCACTTTCTGCGGCGCCTGTGGGCGTCCAGGCTGGGGTGGGAACTGTTTTCGCACTGGAGGATTCTAGGATCGCAGCCACAAAGCGCGTACGGCGTAATGAAGAAATTGATGCCCGGGAAGTCCGGGTTATTGACGCAGAAGGTGAGCAAGCCGGCGTAATGCCGCTGACCGATGCAATCGAGCTTGCCAAGGGAGTCTCACTGGACCTGGTCGAGGTTTCACCGAATGCTGAGCCACCGGTCTGTCGGATCATGGATTTCGGCAAGTACCTCTTCGAGCAGAACAAGAAAGCACAGACGTCCAAGCGCAAGCAAAAACAGGTTCATGTTAAAGAGATTAAGTTTCGGCCGGGAACGGACGAAGGTGACTACCAGGTCAAGCTGCGCAAGCTTGTGGAGTTCCTCGAATACGGGGACAAGACCAAGGTCACATTGAGATTCAGGGGTCGGGAGATGGCGCACCAGGAACTGGGCGCGAAGCTGCTGGCCAGGGTCAGAAATGACCTGGAAGAATATGGCACCGTCGAGCAGATGCCGCAAATGGAAGGTCGGCAGATGATCATGGTGATAGCACCAAAGAAGCACTAAGTAATCGCTCTATGCGGGACACGACAACTGCATAGAGCTTGTATCCCGCCTGCATCGGCCGCTCAGCGGTACGTAGCATGGCCAAAAAGTGGAGAAGACAATGTCGAAGATGAAAACCAACCGGGGCGCAGCCAAGCGCTTCCGGAGAACGGCTAAGGGCGGCTTCAAAAGAGCTTCGTCCCACCTCAATCACATCCTTACCAAGAAAAAGTCGAAGCGTAAGCGGCAGCTTGGCTTGACCAAGCAAATCGCAGATGCCGACCAGAAGAGCGTGCGCCGCATGCTCCCATACAGCTAAGAGGGGATTGAGAGATGGCTAGAGTAAAGCGTGGCGTTGTAGCGAAAGCGCGCCATAAAAAAGTCCTTGGCAAAGCGAAGGGTTACTACGGCGCTCGCAGCAAGCTGTACAAGACCGCGAAACAGGCCGTTATCAAGGCCGGTCAGTATGCCTATCGTGATCGCCGTCAACGCAAACGTCAGTTTCGTGCGTTGTGGATCGCGCGCATCAACGCAGCCTCACGTCTGCACGGTTTGTCGTACAGCCGCCTGATCAACGGTCTCAACCTGGCCAATATCGAGGTTGATCGAAAGGTCCTGGCAGATATCGCTGTGCACGATCCGGAAGGATTCGGCGCGATCGCCGAGCAAGCCAAGGTCAGCCTGGCAGAGAGCAGCTAAGCAACCGTTAACAGCGCGGTTTTGCGCGCTGTTATGGGGCGATTCTCATGCGAGAACTGAGCGAGCTGGTCAAGACTGCTACGTCGGAAATCGACACTGCGAGTGACCTGGCCGCGCTGGATGCGGTACGGGTTAGCTACCTTGGCAAAAAAGGTGAGTTAACGTCACGCCTGAAATCGCTAAGTGACCTGCCAGCCGAAGAGCGTCCGGCAGCCGGACAGGAAATTAACCAGGCCAAGCAGGCACTTCAGGCGCGTATCAATGAGCGTCGCGAAGCGCTCGATGCGGCTGCCCTGGAAGCCAAGCTCGTCGGTGACGCTGTCGACGTTACACTTCCCGGACGCGGTGCGTCGATTGGTGGACGGCATCCGGTGTCGAGAGCGATGGCGCGGATCGACCGCATCTTTCGCAATGCCGGCTTTGGTATCCGCTCCGGCCCTGAAATTGAGGATGATTTTCACAATTTCACGGCGCTGAATTTTCCCGAGAACCACCCGGCACGTGCTCTGCACGATACGTTCTTTTTCCCGGGTGGAAATCTGCTGCGGACGCACACCTCCCCGGTGCAGATCAGGTCCATGGTCAAGGAAGGCGTGCCCATTCGTATCATTGCGCCCGGCCGTGTCTATCGCTGCGACTCGGACCAGACGCACACACCGATGTTTCACCAGGTCGAAGGCCTCGTCATCGATCGTGGCGTCAGTATGGCTAACCTGAAGGCCGTGCTGCACCAGTTTGTTGAAAGCTACTTTGAGCGCGATGCCGAGTTACGCTTTAGAGCCTCGTATTTCCCCTTCACCGAGCCGTCGGCTGAAGTCGACATCCTTTGGGGGGAGGGCAAATGGCTCGAAATCCTGGGCTGCGGCATGGTCCACCCGAATGTCCTTGAGGCAGCGGGCGTCGATTCTGAAGAATTCACCGGGTATGCGTTCGGCATGGGCGTTGAGCGCCTTGCGATGTTGCGCTACGGCGTGACGGACTTGCGCACTTTCTTTGAAAACGACCTCCGCTTCTTGCGGCAGTTCCGGTAAGTGCTATGAAGATTGCAGAATCCTGGTTGCGCGAATGGGTTGATCCAGACCTCGATACCGAGGCCCTGGCGGAGCGCCTTACCATGGCAGGACACGAGGTGGAAGGCATTGCGCGTGAAGGCGAAGGCCTTGACGGCGTCATTGTTGCCGAGGTCGTAGATGTCGGGAAGCACCCCGATGCTGATCGTCTGAGTGTCTGCAAAGTTGACGACGGCAGTGGCGATCTGGTCGATGTCGTTTGCGGCGCACCGAACGTCTTCAAAGGTATGAAAAGCCCGCTGGCGAAGCCTGGCGTGAAATTGCCAAACGGCCTCAAGCTTCGCAAGTCCAAGATTCGCGGCGTTATCTCGAACGGCATGCTGTGTTCGGCGGTTGAACTCGGGCTCGGCGACGAATCGGACGGCATCATCGCATTGCCTGACGATGCCGAAATTGGCAGCGCGTTGACTGACTTCCTTGGATTGCCGGATGCAGTCATCGATCTCGACCTGACTCCGAACCGTGGAGATTGCTTCAGCGTTCTCGGGATTGCCCGCGACGTATCTGCGTTGACCGGCTCAGCGCTGAGTGAGACGTCGGCAAGACCGGTTCAGGCCACGATTGACGACACGCACCAGGTTGTACTGGGTGCGCCTGAGGGCTGCCCCCGATTCGCAGGTCGGGTAATCCGCAACATCGATTTGAGTGCCAAATCGCCGGTCTGGATAACCGAAAAATTGCGCAGGGCGGGGCTGAGATCCATCCACCCGGTGGTGGATGTCACAAACTACGTCATGCTTGAGCTGGGGCAGCCGCTGCATGCCTACGACCTGGGCCTCGTTAAAGGCCCGATCCGGCCGAGAATGGCCACACCGGGCGAAAAAGTCGTGTTGCTCGATGAAAAAGAGATCTCAGCCAACGAAGACACGCTGGTGATCAGCGACGACAGCGGTGCGATTGGCATCGGTGGCATCATGGGCGGGCTTGGAACTGCCGTCACGGAACAAACGAAAGACGTCTTCTTCGAGGCAGCTTTTTTCACGCCGGATATCGTGGCGGGACGCGCACGTTCCTACGGCATGCATACCGACGCGTCACTGCGGTTCGAACGTGGCGTCGATCCGGATGGGCAGGCGCGGGCAATCGAACGGGCGACGGAACTGCTGCTCGCGATTTCTGGCGGTGATGCCGGACCGCTCGTTGTCGAATCAGCCGACGAACATCTTCCGAACCGAGACAAAATCCGGGTGCGCAAGTCGCACGTCACTCGGCTGCTTGGCGTCGAAATTGACGACTCGGAGATCTCTGACATTTTCTCCCGGCTTGGCATGTTGGTGGCCGAAGTTGATGGTGGCTGGGACGTAACATCACCCAGCCATCGCTTCGATATCGAAATCGAAGTGGACCTGATCGAGGAAATCGCCCGGGTTTTCGGCTACGACGAAATTCCGGAGGCGACGGCGATTGCCGAAACGCCACTTGAGCTGGTTACCGAGTCCGAAATCGATCTCGAGGTCGCGGCAACGACTCTCGTGGCCCGCGATTACCAGGAAGTTATTACCTACAGTTTTGTCGATCCTGATTCCAACAAGCGTTTGACTGATGTTGATTCCGAACTCGTATTGAGCAACCCGATTTCTTCCGAGATGTCTGTCATGCGTTCGTCGTTGTGGCCCGGGATGTTGATGGCGGCATCGGCAAATGCATCGCGGCAGCAGGAAAGAGTTCGCCTGTTTGAAATTGGCAAGTCGTTTCACGGCACCCTCGCTGAGCATGATGAGGTCGTCCGAATCAGCGGAGTCTGTATTGGTTCTGCGCTTCCTGAACAGTGGGGAAGTAAGAGCCAATCTATTGATTTCTTTGACATAAAATCTGATATCCTGGCGATTCTGGAACTGGCAGGAAATGTTTCGGGACTCGAGTTTTGCGCAACAGAACATCCTGCGCTGCAGCCCGGACAAGCCGCGATAATTATGCGTAATGGCGTGTCGCTCGGCGTTGCAGGGAAAATGCACCCACGTCACGGGCGGTTCTTCGAACTCAAACGCGACGTATTTCTTTTTGAATTGGATGCAGCGGCCGCACTGGCATCTCGCGCCCCCAAGGCGGAATCGATCTCAAAATTTCCGTCGATTCGTCGTGACATCGCCGTCGTAGTGGACGACAAAGTTTCTGCAGCTGATCTGATTTCTGCGGTCGAATCCAGCGCGCCTGAATTGATTTCGACCGTCAGGATTTTTGACATTTATAAGGGCCCCGGCATAGAAGCTGGGCTAAAAAGCGTAGCTTTAGGCTTGATTTTACAGGAAACATCCCGCACCCTTACTGACGATGACGCGGACGCCGCAATGGCCGCAGCAGTGCAAAAAATACAGGAAGAATT
>CALZHX010000322.1 GCA_945787435.1 uncultured Woeseiaceae bacterium | reverse complement strand
GCATCCCGCTTGGCGTGAATGAGGTCCGCAACCTACTTCGGTTGCCGAAGCCTCCATTATCAGTTCTCAAGTCCCCTGCTGGCTAATAGCAGAAGTTCCCGGACCCTGCAGACTACGTCCGCTTTGTGGTCCTAAGCCGACATTCCGCTAGATGTGATTTGGTCGCTCGATGTTTGGAGCTTCGAATAGCAGGTTAAGGTGGTTGCGTGCCCGTGATTTGAACCTGCAAAACCCCGATATTGGCATGCCCTGAAACTCGATTTAGTTTCCCTGTTCCTTCAGAAAATTTCCCTGTTCAATGACTTAAATTCCCTGTTTTTGTACGTAGGGAAATTGCTCAGAAATTGGCGTAATTCCAGTACATTACGAGAGATCAAGACACTCATAATGCCCCGATTTTGAGAAATTTCCCTGTTCTTTCCCTGTTTAACAGGGAATTCGGGCGCCCGGGCAGCGGAGACGGGTTCGCTCCAGACTGCCTGCACCGCCAGCAAGTCCGTTCTCTGCGCGCGAAGCGACCGAGAGTCGCACTCCCTGCGCCATTCCCCCGGAATTCGCGGGGCTTTGCGGCGACCCTCGTCGTGGGCGGTGCACGGAGAGGCGCCCGCGGCAAGGTTATCGGCCGTTCCGGCCACGTTTTCTCTCATGGCCGTTTTGGGGGCTTTGTCAGACTAACGCCAATTCGGTTGAAAATGTGATTCTAGGCTGTCCATGAACTGCGCAGAAAACCTGCGATTTTTCACAACCATTAGGAGATTAAAAATTGCCCAGAATTTTAATCTGACAGAGCCCCTGTCCTTGTTCAGCAGCTCCATGGTTTCAACTGAACGGCTGTCCGGATCGGTATAACGGCCGAAGAGTTGTTCCAAAGATAGATCCCGTTTCAGTAGGGCCGCATTGACGCCGCAAGAGGCCCCCAGATCGATGATGTTCAGTGCGGTGCGATCACGTGCGCGCCGGCAGCGATCAAACATGTCGACAAAGTAGGGTTTGGCGAGTTAGGGAAACCTGTAATCCAGTGACGCCATGGCGTGGCAATAAAGCCGAGGATCGGGTGCGTCATAGATGCAGTCAAAAACCGCTTTTCCCGAGTCATCGAGTTCTTTGTGTTCGGCGTCAGTACCGATTTCGACTGTTGGCACACTCATTGTTCAGTCCAACAAGGCATCGCTGCGTACCGCGCGGGTCTGAGCTGCATAGTGCTCCGGCAAGACCCTGCCGAAAAGCTGCCGGGTGCGTTCGACACTGCCTATTACGCCGGGCTTTCCCGTATAGGCGAAGATGGCGCTGTGGCGCTCGTCTTGTCCAGTCACGTGGTTCACCCGATGTAATGAATGGCGTCCACGAAATAACTGTAGGTCACCACATCGCAATGAAAGGCGCTGGATTCGGTCATCCGCCCTGTTCCCTAGTACCGCTTTCACGTTGTTCAGATTTTCCTGTTCCGGCGTCCGGATGTTTGGACAGAATTCGAATTGGCCACCCGCCGAGGGGGATTTTGTCAGCAGGCTGACTGTGTACTCATTGGTATCGAAATGCCAGGGATGCTCACGGCCGGCCTGCAGAACATTGATGCAGAGCCCGGCCAGTGGATCGGCGAGTTCATGGACAACATCAACTTCAAAGCAAGCAGCGACAAACTGCTGAAAAACCGGCGAGGTATACAGTTGATGCACCAGACTGTCAGTCGGTATCTGATCACGTGCAACGAACGCATTGCCTCGCTCAAAGGTTAGCTTTGCCGGATGTTCGTCTTCCAGCTTTGAATCCAATGCGATGTTGTATGCATTGACGGTTTCGATGTTGAAATAGGCCTTGGGAGCGACTGCGACGCTTTCTGCTTCCAGGCGTCGGAGGGCGGACAGATGGATAAACCCACGCAGTACACTGCAGCCCTGGTCTGACAGTTGTTCACGGATCCGTTCGACCGCAAGTCGCCAGGCTCGGCTACCCGCTTGCGTGATGGGGAAGTCCTGCAGATTGACGATGCGGTCTATACAATCCAGAGTCTGATTCTGCATTGCTGCTTCTCCTCAATGTTCCGTCCAGTGGCTGCGCCGACCTTTTTTTCTCGATGCTCAATCAAATCCCATCGCCTTCGACCAGCGTGGCAAGTTGGTCCAGCGCTATCCGGAGTTGCTTGGCGAATTCGTGCATCGCGCTTTCGACTGACCGTGGGGTGCTCAGGTAGGCCGTGATGCTCTGTGGCCACACGATATAGCCAATACCGATGCATTGCTTACTGGTTGCGCCGAATCCGAATACGGAACAGTTTTTCGACCCTGCAGAACTCGTGCTGAGAAAGTCGCCCCTCATTGTCTTCCAGCCCGGGCTGTCGAACAGTGCGAGTTTTTCCGGAATGCCCAGTGCCGCTCCCTGTTTCACCGCAATCAGTTGCATCTGCCAAAGGTGCTGCTCAGGTGCCTGACCGTTCTGACATTCTCTCGCCCGGCTCACGTGCTTGTCCGCCGCATCGCGGAATGCCTTGATACGTGCCTCACGCGAGGCCTCGGGGTCGTGCATCGTGCTGATAAAGGCTTGAATCTCTGCCGTTATTACGCGCATGGCCTCGGTTCGTCCGCGCTCGAAGGTGCGGGTTGCAATCGATTCGTAGGTGGTGCCAATCCGACCCTTGGTGCGGAAATGGGCAAGCTGAAACGCGATCTGGGCAAAGGCGTCGGGTGACACCTTCAGACTCTTGATATGGGTGGAACCAAACTTATCGAAGGTAAACAGGGTTGTTGCGGTTTGGCCCACCAGGGCGGAAAAACCTGCATGGGCCTGCGCAATCTCTGTGCGCATTGAATCATTCAGTTTGAATTGCAGTGTTTGAATGGGTGGCGTGTCGACAGACTTCCCTTCCGGGTCTGCAAGACGTTCGAGGGTTGTGCCTGAATGCAGCTCGTCAACAAAACCGACGACCGTCGTACCGTCCAATCCGCAATGCTCGCAGTTGATGCCGGCAGATCCGTCGGCAAATACGATCAGGGAAACCGACTTGTCGAACCAGCGATTCGCACTGTCGCCATGCAACAGCTGATCACTAGCGGCGAGCATGCTGTCTGGTTTTTCCTGGTCGAGACATAAGCAGAACAGTGCCGTTTCGATCTGATCGATATTCTCGGCATTGTCGCTCGACAGTATGATCAGTTGCTGGCGGACGTCGGCCCACCTGGAGCGCGCGAGCGTCGTCAGATGTCCCACCGCCCGATCACTAGCTTGGCGGATCTTGGATGCGTCAACAATGTCACGCAGCGCAGCTGCCAGGCCCGTTTGAGCATAAGGTTCACCGGCGGGGGTGATGACCGCCATACGAAACAGGTGGCCATTGTGCAGAACCAGGATGTGGGTGGCCGATGAGGGGCCCGGTTCGGTCTCCGAGTAGGGTGTACGAACGCTGTCCCTTGTCTCCCCGGGGATTCTTGCGGTGGAAAAAAGGTACTTCTGCTGGACCATGCAAAGCGGGCGGCCACGGAGAGTGGCTGGAGGTATATCCTCGCGATCGAGACGCAACTTGTAATCGACGGCAGCAGCCACCAGTTCAGTGGCGCGTTCAATCTGATTCCCAGAGTGTTGCTTGAACAAGAAAAAGAAATTCGCATTGACTGCGAGCGGAACACGTCGACCGAGGTAGCGCGCTGGCCAGAATTCGTCCAGCCAGCTGTCGACGCCGGACTGTCGGTCGAAGTCTTTGATCGCCTGCTGCAGCTTTTCCCCGGGGCCCTCAGGTCGTGCGAACTCATCCAGGGCACTGCGGGTAGCCTGCAAGGCCTGTTCATCCAACAACGGAGCACACCATTCTTCAAGGCGCCGGACGGTCTCTGCAAGCGTCGGTACAGGCAGTCTGGGAAGCTTTCCCAGGTTGGAGAAGGTCTGTGTTTCCCCATCGCGGGAATCCATACCGGGCGTGGCTCCGGTTATGATTTTCATCATGGCCTTTCCGCTCCTCCTTGTTGTGTGATCGCGCCGGCTGGGAACGGTCCATTCGCGAACGCAATGCCCAATTCTTTTTATTACCGCGCCAGGAAGAAAGGATATTGTATCAAATGCAATTGACAGCGGTTTGCAAGTCGAATCGCAAAGCGAAAACAAGGCCATCGCCGCATTGACTGAAGTGTCGGCAGCCAGGATATTTGAGGTCAGAGCAAAAACTCAAAACTGCCTTTTTGGGGAAGCTTGCGACCGGACCTGGCCGCTCTGCGATCTGAAAGCGGACATCCCGCCACTAACTGGCGAGTG
>CALZHX010000321.1 GCA_945787435.1 uncultured Woeseiaceae bacterium | reverse complement strand
GACCATCCGAAAGTCCGTGCATGAATTGGACTACTCAAGCCCCGCCGCAATCTCCCTCGTCTCCTCAGCGCTTCGCTCTCCCGCTAGCACTGTCCCCGGAATCAGGTGTTTCCCCATCGCCAGCGCGCCGAGACTCTCGGCAAGTGCCTGATCGTTCTCGGGATGCCGCGAGGAGAACATGACTTCGTGCCCGGCCTTTACCCAGACGGCGCCGATCGCACAAAAAAACCGGCCCAGAAGGCCGGAATGTGGGAGCAAGCCAGGTTGCTGGCGGGCGCCAAGCCCGCCAGCACATCCTGCTTTTTATCGTCTTCTTGCGACGCCGCTAGTTGTTTGGTGCGTCGTCAAGAATCCATTCCCGAATCATGTCCACGGTTGCCTGATCGAGGAACGGTCCGCCTTGCGGCATGCGTACTCCGCCGGTCGCCGTGCCTTCAAGCTTCTGAATCAGATAGCTGTTATCAGCATTGCCAGGCGTAACGCGGTTGAGACTCCCAACCTGCAAACTCGGCACGTTCACCAGCGCCGCAAAACTGTTAGCGGAACTCGACAGGTTCATGCCTGAGGGTAATGAATTACCCGTTGGTCCCGAGTGACAGCCGGAGCACATCGGTGTGAATACTTGCGTTTGAATCTGCGTCAGCGTTACCGCAACAGCGTTTTCCACCGTAACATCAACGTCTGCGGAGACACCGACATTGCCGGCAGCATCTTCGGCCTCTGCGGTCAGCGTAACGTCACCGTTGGCCACCGACGTCGTCATCCAATCCACCGAGTACGGCGCCGTTGTATCGCTGCCGATCAATGCGCCGTCGACAAAGAAACGAACCTCGATAACACCCAGATTGTCACTGGCATCGGCCGTCAATGTAACGGTGTCGCTAACGGGGGAGCCGGGAGACGCCAAGGTGACGAGTGGATCGATGTTGTCGACGACTACCACGTCCGTGGGCGTTATCTGCCCCCGAATCTCCCCGCCCGGGAATGTTGGCGTGTGCAAATTGACATACAGCTGACCCGCCAGGTAACTCTCAAGGCCGGCTTCGTCAAACTGTGCGCCCTCCACAGACCAGTGACCCGGATCACCGGCGTCCTTCGTCAGACCGATAACCACGCCACCGTTTTCACCTGCGAAGCCGAGATGGATATGTGACGCCGTCGCGTTGTCGGCACCCGTTGCTCGCAAATGCAATGTGACGTCGCCCGTTTCGAGATCCACCGTGCTCGCAGGAAGTGCGCTGGCGGCGCTCGCATTTGCCGGCACCTGTTGCCCGCCCGTCATGCTGGTGAACAGCACGTCGACAGATTCGGCTGAGACCTGGCCGCGAATCTCTCCGCCAGGGTTCGCCGGAGTATGAACATTGACGTAATAGCGTCCGGCACGGAGTGCCGCAAGCTGACCAGCATCAATGGGTGCGCCGACTGCTGACCAGACCGCGACGTCCATCGCATCCTGCGTCAGCCCGATCGCGACACCGCCATTGGTGCCGGCGTAGCCATCATGAAGATGCGCGGCCGTTGCGTCCTCGACACCACTCGTGTTTACGTGGGCAACGACAGTACCTGCCGCCGAATTGGCGGTGACCGCATACGTGCCGCTCGCCGCCGTGGCAATCGCAGGCACGCCCTGGTTCCCGTCAAGAAATCCGAACATGAAATCGATGCCCTCTGGTATCACCTGAGCACGAGCCTCACCGCTCTGATTAGCCGGGGTGTGCACGTTGATATAGGTACCGCCGGCGAGAATCGTGTCCAATTGCGCGCCGCTCAAGGCCTGCTGTTCCGCAAACCAGTGTGCCGGATTGCTGCCATCCTGGGTCAAGCCAATTTCGACCGACCCGTTAATGCCGCCGAAGCCGTTGTGCAAGTGGGCACCCGAGGCATCGTCCAGGTTACGCGTGTTGACGTGTATCGAGACCGACGCACCGGATTCATCCAGCGTGAGCGCCGCGCGGCCTTCGGCGCTCGTGTCGAGCGTCGGCACCTGTTGTGCGCTGGATAATTCTGCGTACAGCACAACGACACCTTCGGGCAGGATTTGTCCCCGAATCTCACCGCCAGGATTGGTCGGGCTGTGCACGTTGACGTACAGTTCGCCGTTGGCAAAAGCGGTTAGCCCCGCGGCGTTCAGACTCGCGCCTTCGGCAAACCAGTGACCGGGGTCGCTCATGTCCATGGTCAGCGCTATTGCTACGGGCCCGGTCGCTCCTGCATAATCCTGATGCACATGTGCTTGCGTCGCATTATCAAGCCCGGTGACCTGCACCTGCACAACGGCAGCACCCGTCACCTGGTCAAGCGTCAGTGCCGCACGACCACTGGCCGGACTGTCAAGCGCCGGGACTGACGAAAAACCGGCGAGATCTGTAAATCGCAGCACGAAGTTCTCTGGAAGAATCTGGCCACGAATCTCGCCGCCGGGCGCTGCCGCGGAATGCACATTGATGTACAGGCCGCCGGCCAACAGCCGGTCGACCCCGGCCGTATCCAGCGCAGTGCTGGCTGGCACGGTGAAAATCGCCGGGTCACCGGCGTCCTGGTCGAGCGGCACCAGTACCGAACCATTCGTGCCCGCGTATGCGTCGTGGATATGCGCCGCGGTCGCGGTAATGCCGCTGGTCGTCAGAGTACCTTCAATGTCGCCGGTCACCGCATTGACCGTGAGATTTGCTTGCGCCGTCGCCTGCGAATCAGACACCGGCACCTGCTCGTTGCCATTCGGCGCAACCGTAAACATCAACATATTCTGCACGGTTACGGTGGTCGGAGCGGACGTCGCGACATTGCCTGCGGCGTCCTCGGCCTCCGCCGTTAGCGTGTGATCGCCCTCGGCCGCCCCTGACGTGTCCCAGTCGGCGGCGTAGGGCGAGGTGGTATCGGTGCTTAGCAAAACGCCATCAACGAAGAATCGCACTGCTGTCACACCAACGTTGTCGCTGGCAGTTAACGTCAACGAGACGGTCCGGTTGACTGTCGTGGCTGGCGCCTGCACTGAGGTGACCGTTGGTGCACTCGTGTCTGGTGCAGGCGGAGGCGGTGGCTTCGACGAGTTTCCGCCACCACCGCAAGCGGCCATGACAACTACAGTAAGAAAGGACAATACGATGTGGGGCAATCTACGCTCGATAGTCATAGGACAATTCCTGCGATTGGTGTAGTTAGAAGAAACCGTGCAGTTCCACGAAAAGCTCTTCGCGGTTTTGTGCATCGACTTGCGGAATACCGTCATACAGGCGGTAGCCGACCCTGGCCTGAACAAACTGTATCGGCGAG